>JALZUE010000145.1 GCA_023301705.1 Alteromonadaceae bacterium
ATTTGTAAACCAGCAGCATCATCTGCAGCACTGTTAATTCGTTGACCCGAAGATAAACGTTCAAAACTTGTACCTAAGTCATTTGTAGCGTTAGCTAGTTGACGTTGTGAATTTAATGATGCGATATTACTATTAACTACTAAAGACATGATAAAACCCTCTAGGCTAATATAGCCCTTCTATTTAGTTTATGGTTTCGAGGCTTAAGTAATATATGCTATGCCTCTTACAAACTTTATCGACACAAGAAGAATTATCTTTAAACTTTTTTACAAAAAATTAAACAATAACGAACAATAAACAACTAAGTAACTGAAATATAATAAAATTAAAAAATTATTATATAAAAAATCCACAAGAAATTAGTACTTATTCCCGTGGATTATTAATATTATAAAAGAATTAATTAATATTAAAATTAGTTTAATAGACTTAACGCTATCTGTGGTTGCTGGTTCGCCTGCGCTAATATTGAACTAGATGCCTGTTGTAATACGGTTGCTCGAGCTAAATTAGCCGATTCAGCTGCAAAGTCTGTATCTTCAATTCGTGAACGTGAAGCAGATACATTCTCTGATGTATTTTGATTACTTCGTATAATAGAAGAAAAACGGTTTTGTGTAGCACCTAGGTCTGCTCGAATGCCTGTAACAGTAGCTAATGCGTCATCAATTTGATTTATTGCTGTTTGTGCCCCTGTGAATGTAGCAACGGTTTGGTCTCCACTTAACACTCCTACAGCTGTTAAATCTGCTGTAATGGTAATGTTAATAAGTTGTCCTGCATTGGCACCAATTTGAAAGTTTTCATTATAGCCCCCGCTTAATAAATTACGTCCACCAAACTCTGTATCGGTAGATATACGCGTTAACTCTAATTCTAATTGGCTAAATTCTGCATTCAGTGCAACTCTGTCAGCTGTACTATTTGAACCGTTCGACGATTGTATTGCCAATGTTCTTAAACGCTGTAATGCTGAAGTATATTCATCTAAAGCTCCTTCAGCGGTTTGTGCTACCGATATACCATCATTTGCATTTCGAGTAGCTTGATCTAAACCATTAATTTGTGATGTTAAACGACTTGATATCTGTAAACCTGCCGCATCATCTGCTGCACTATTAATTCGTTTACCAGAAGATAAACGCTCGAAACTTGTAGTTAAGTCATTAGTCGTATTAGATAAGCTTCTTTGTGCCGTCAGTGCCGATATATTACTATTTACTATTAAGGCCATTTTATATTCTCCTAGTCCGTTTACAGCATGGTTCTATCAGTAGTTAACATCAACGACAAAGAACACGCTAAAAAGTTGTTATGTGTATAGTAATGCTAACTACGTGCCAACATTTTATAAAAAGTTAAAAAGTGATAATCCTTCAATACGTGTAAAGGTTTGTTGAGCAGCTTGCAGCGCCACTGTTGACTGTTCAAACGTAGAAACAGCCTGTGCAAAATCAATATCTTCAATGCGTGAGCGTCCTGTTTCTAAATAAAGCTCTTCATTTAAATGATTTTCTCTTTGTGAATCAACCAATTGTAATCTAATACCTGACTCTGCTCTTAAACTGGTAAAATGATTTAATGCACCACTTACTTGTTCAAGTATTTCCGCATAATCAGTTTGTCGTTGTGCTGCATCTGTAGTTGAACCAGCTTCTAGTAAATTAATAGCTCTCTGAAGAGTGTCAAAAATACTAATAGTTGATTCTCTTTCTAAGGTAAAACTATCACCCGGCAACGGGTTGCCGTCTATTTGAACATCAACGCCATTTGAAAGCGGAATAACTTGTCCTTCTTCATAAGCCGTAGTAGAAAAAAGAGATGTACCATTGGCATCAGTCACCGTTAAATCAGTGTCTGATGTAAAATCAAAAGTAAAACCTGGTGGATTAACCGTTGTATCAAACAAACTTAAATCATTAATTGATGCATCTGTTAAAGTAATGCCTGATGTATTGGTATTATAAGTAGCACTAAAGTCACCTGTTGCATTGTTAATATTTTGAAATGCATTATCACCAGCAATATTAGTTTCAATTAAGACATTACTTGCTATTTGTAATTCCCGTTCACCGTTATCGCCTTGATAGCTAACCGTATTATCAATGGTTGATGTGAATGGTAATGTGTCTATTTGAAAGCCAGAAAAGATATAACCACCGGTTTCATCTCTTGTATTGGCCGTATCAATAATTTCATCAAAAATATTTTGTACTTGTGATGCAATTGAACCTAAATCATCATTTGATAAACCACCGTTATTTGATTGAATAAATAACGTTTGAAAACTTTGCAAACTACTTTCAACACTGATAAATGATGTATCAAGTAAACTATTTCTACTTTCTGCTTGAATAAGGTTACGTTCATATTTTTCAATATTGTTTAACTGATCTTTATAACCACTTAATGTACCGTAAGCTACAGCATCATCTTTTGCTGACAATACTTCTCGACCTGTTGATATGTGCTCAATCTGACCATTAACTGATGATTGTTGGTTGGTAATCTGTTGAGTATTCTGAAAATAAAACTGTGTAGTAGATATACGCATAATATTTACCTAGTTAGCCACTGATAATAAAGTGTCAAAAAGTGTATTTGCTATAGATATAATTTGTGAAGAGGCTTGAAACGCTTGTTGAAATTGAATTAAATTCGCAGCTTCCTCATCAAGGTTTACCCCTGAAATAGATTGATTTCGGTTAAATGCTTGTGTAAAAAGTGACTCAGCTGTTGTTAACCTAAGTTCTGACGAGCTGGCTGAAGAGCCAACTTGAGAAATAATATTAGATAAGCTTTCATTAAATGTTTGTGTACCACTATCAATAAAACCTTCTTCTTGTGTTAACGCCAAGGCTAAAATGTTTGTACTATTACCGGGACCAAAGCCATCGCTCAATACAAATCTTTCAGGCGCATTAGGATTAATACCTGATGGTGTACCCTCTATTTCAATTTGCAATGCTGCTGTAGCTGGTGATAAAGGTAAATCAACCAATTGTGACGGCGGTGAATAAGACTGCGGTGCTGACGTAACACCCGCACTGTCTGTCACAGTAAAAGAGAAAACACCCGTACTGGTTTCTAAAATATCGATAGTGAAATCTGTTTGAGCGGCTTGTGGATCAAAAATTTCTGAAATAGAAATGCCACCTGAACTAATATTATCTGCTGATGGCGTAACTGTAATTGGCGAGCTTGTCGCTATTCCTCTACCATTTGATAGTTGAACATCAATAAGTGCGGCGCTATTTGCTGATGGGCGAATAACAAACTTGTCTTCATTAACAGCAGTACCTGCAGCTAAAGTAAAATTAAAGCCTTGTGACGAACTAAAGGTATTAGTAGATGGAGGAACCAAGACGAGTGTTTCAGTGTCGCCAGTCGATAGGTTTGTTAAATTAAAATCACTACCATTAAATTCTACTTCATAGGCATCTGTTAAAATTAATGATGCATCAGTTATTTCAACTTGTGCAGTTAACGAACTGGCGTTGTCTGAAAAAGCTAGTGCTCTTGATTCTTGCAGTAAAGTAGAATTTATATCAGTAAAAAAGTCACTACCTTGTTGTTCTGTAGCATCTAAGCCTTGGCTTTGTATTTGATTAAATTGATCTGAAATAGCCAGAGCTAAACGGTCAATACTATTTCGTGCTTCAGTTAAGTCTTCATCTCTAAACTCAAGTTTAGCTTGTAATGAGCCACCCAATAAATTGCTGTTAACAGCAATAGAACTATTAGTACCTACTAAGTTTACTTCTCTTTGAAGAGAATCAGGATCTCCCGATACCGCTTCTAGTGATAAAGCGGTGGTGCCAGTAACTAACGTATTGCCACCGCCAATTAATACTATCACTAAGTTATTGTCAGTAGGGACTGTATTCACCGTTGTATATTCAGATAACTCTGTGATTAATGCATCGCGGGTATCTAAAAGGTTATTTGGTTGCCCTCTCAATATTGAGCCACCAGCATCTAATATTTGCTCATTCAGCTCAGCAATACTTGCTCCGATATCTGAGATTCTTTCAGTTATCTGATCTATTTCACCATTAATTTGAGATTGTAACGAGTCAAAGTTTTGGCTTAGTGATTGAAAATTTGTCGTTACAATCTCACCTTGGCTTAATACAATATCTCTTAAACCCTCACTACTAGGGTTGTCTGCTAAGCCATTAATAGATTGATACAAAGAATTTACAGAGTCAGTAAGTGCGGTACCTGAAAAGTTTAAAATACTATTAAGTTGATCGAGGTTTTGGGCTGAAGAGGTAGCATTACCTAAATTACTCGTACTAATGAGTTGTTCTTTAAAAGCAAATTCATCATAAATACGTACTATATCGCTAACGCCAGTACCTGTACCTATAGATAGGCCGCCTTGTACTAAAGCGACTGATGTTTCTTGTTCTGTGCGTTGTCGGCTATAGCCTTCGGTATTAACATTAGCAATGTTATTACTGGTAGAAGCTAATTGTTGCTGTGCTGTTAATAAACCGCTGACACCGGTTTGATATAAATTAACTGACATAAACACTCCAAGAAACAAAACTGACGTTAGGTTATTCACATTTTTAATAAGAACTCATCGTTCAAAAATATGACTACCGCGCTTTATTTCAAGAAGCTTTTCACACGCTCTAATGTACCCATTATTTTATTTGCGTATTGTGGATCGGTAGCATAACCTGCTTTTTGTATACCTTGCAGGAACTGTTCCACATTATTCACCTTCTCTAAAGCCTGTTGGTATCTAGGGTTATCTGAAAGGAAATCAATATAATCATTAACGCTATCATTAAGTGTTGAATATGTACGAAATGGTTCAGGCTTTTTAACAACTTCTCCATTTTCAAATTCAAGTGTTTCTTTGGTAACTTTGTCACCTTGCCAGCGACTATCAGCCTTGATATTAAACAAGTTATTAGAACTTTCTCCATTTTTATTAGTGATGATTTTTTGTCCCCAACCTGTTTCTAAAGCGGCTTGAGCAATAACCACTTGATGCGGAATACCTAACACTTTTTCTACTTTTTTAGCTGGCTCTTCAATGGCAGTAATAAAGTCTTCAGGAGTTTCAAACTGAGGTTTATTTTTGACTAAATCAATTAAATTACTAAATGGTATATCTGGTGATGTATTAATAGACTGTTTGTTTTTTGACAGTAAACGCGTTAGTTCAGATGATAATTCTTCTTTTTTACCATTATTTGAAAACTGTGATTCTTTTACCGAAAAAGGATTTAAGTCGTTTTTATCTAATAAAAGCGATTCACTTTTTTTAGTGTTAAATAGAGGTGCTTGATTATCAGTACGAAGAACGGTGCTTGGCGTGTAGTTATCGTCGCCACCACCTAATTGTCTTACAATTAAATCAGATAAGCCCAAGCTGCCATTCGATGAGAGCTCTACAGCCAACTGTTGATCATGCATATCTCGGTAAAACTTAGCCGTTTCCGAATTAAATGGGCTATCAGCCTCTAAAACATCTTGTGCGCTACGCATGCTTTTTAATAACATTTGCATAAATATCGCTTCAAATTGTTTTGCCGCAGCATCAAGCGCATCTTTTTTTGCGTCAGCGTCATTTGACTTTGACTTCAAAGTAATATTATTTAAACCATTGAGGTCAAGATAATTTTTTGCTTGATCTATCGGGTCAGCCATTTTATGCACTCACTAATCAATAAACGTAATAAGATTGTTTGTTTTGCTATTAAAAGATCGGTGATACACCAACCCCCTATGTTAAATAATAATTAATTCACCGCGTAAAGCACCTGCTTGATCTAACGCTTCAAGAATTGCCATTACATCTCCTGGACCAGCGCCAACCTGGTTAATAGCTCTAACTAGTGTGTCTAACGTAACACCTGGATCAAAAACAAACATGCGTGAATCATTAATATTCGTATCAACAATCGACTGCGTGGTTGCAACAGTTTGGCCTTCTGAAAAGGCATTGGGTTGTGATACATCTTGTGTTTCATTAATTGTAACCGTAATGCCACCATGAGTAATTGCCGCCGGTAATAAACGTACTTCCGCGCCAATTACGATAGTACCCGTTCTAGAGTTAACAATAATTCTTGCTGCCGGTGAACTAGGCTCAAATTCTAAGTTTTCTAATACCGACAAAAAGCTTACACGATCATTAATATCTCTTGGTGCAGTGACTCGAATTGAAGTTGAATCAACTGCTCTAGCAGTATCACTAATAAAATCGTTAATTGTTTCAGCTAACAGCTTTGCTGTTGTAAAGTCAGAGCGGCGTAAATTAAAAGTAATATAATCACCTTGAGAAAAAGGCGAGATAACTTCTCGTTCAACCATAGCACCATTAGAGATACGGCCAACAGTTGGAGTGTTCACTAATACACTAGAGCCATCTAAACCATCAGCACCTAAACCACTAACCACTAAACTACCTTGAGCAATAGCATAAGGTTGACCATCTATGCCTTGTAGTATTGTTTGTAATAATGTACCTCCTCGTAAGCTCGATGCACTACCTATTGATGAGACAGTAATATCAATTTTTTGCCCAGGCTTAGAAAAAGCGGGTAATTCTGCATGAACAGCCACCGCAGCTACATTTTTAATTCGAGGACTTACGTTTGCTGGCATTTGAATACCAAAGTTACCCAACATTGTTCTAAAACTTTGTTCAGTAAATGGGCTTGATTCGCCAGTGCCGGGTAAACCAACAACTAAACCGTAGCCAATTAGCTGGTTTGAGCGCACGCCATCAACATCAACTAAATCTTTAATTCGTTGTGCCATAAGTTCATTAGGCAATACTAAACAACTAAGTAATGGTAATAGTTTTACTATTAGTGAAAGCTTTATTTTGCATCGCATTTTTAAAATATTCATCATACTCACCTTACCTATTAAATTGGCCACCAAGAGCTACTAAAGAATTTTGATAACCAACCTTGCTCTTGTACATCAGCAAACTCTCCGGTGCCTGAATACTGAATACGTGCATTGGCAACTCGACTTGATAAAACAGTGTTATCGGCACCAATATCTTGAGCTCTAATCATTCCGGTTAACCGAATATATTCATTACCATTATTTAATGTCATCCACTTTTCTCCGCGAATCATTAAATTACCATTGGGTAATACTCTTAATACATGTACTGATATATTGCCGTCTAAGCTATTACTTTGGTTCGAAGATGCATCACCCGAAAAATCATTTTCTTGATCAAGTTCAAATTGCAGTGAACGACCGCCAAATGTTACAGGAGCACCTCCTAAACCAATAAGTGGCTCTAGTGAGTGATTGGTCTCTTTGGTCAATTCAGTATTAGCATTTTTATTTGCTTGGGTACTTTCACTTAAAATGACAGATATAATATCTCCCACGCGATGTGCTTTAGCATCTGAGTAAATGTTATTCACATAATTCGTTCTAAATAAAGAGCCTGTCGGTACTACTAACTCATCTTGTGCTTCTGGCATTATTGGCGCAAAATTAGGATCGTTAGGTAACACTTGTACTGTTTTTCTTGATGTGCAGCTAAATAACAACAATGAAATTAGTACAGTTAATACTAAGTTTTTCATATTTATCCCCTTAATAAATATACAACAAGCAATGCATTTAACGTTAAAGTTGTTGGTTAATGTAACTTAACATTTCATCAACAGCGGCAATCACTTTAGAGTTTGTTTCGAATACACGCTGTGTTTGAATTAGTTTAACTAACTCTTCTGTTGTATTTACATTCGAGGTTTCAAGCGCACCTTGTTGTATTGAGCCAAAGCCCTCTAAACCTGGGATCCCTTCTTGTGGGTCACCACTTACCGATGTTTCAATGAATAAGTTTTGTCCGATAGGCTGCAGACCAGTTGGATTAATAAAGTTAACAACGTTAATTTGCCCTACAACAGTACCTTCAGCATCACCTTGAATAGTAACTGAAACTTCACCATCTTGAGAAACAGTAATACCTGTTGCATCGTCAGGAATAGTGATTTCTGGCTCTAATAAATAACCAGCTCCAGGAGTTACCATACTGCCATCTTCATTTAAACTAAACTGACCATTTCGTGTATACGAAGAGCTACCATCAGGCAAAGCGATTTCAAAAAATCCTTCCCCCTGAATCATTAAATCTAAAGCATTATCAGTAGTGATTAAGTCACCTTGAGTGTGTATCTTTTGCGTGGCAACCACTTTTGCACCCGCACCTAACATTAGGCCCGATGGTAATTCAGTATCTTGCGCGCTTCGACCACCTGGTTGATTGATAGTTTGATATAACAAATCTTCAAAAACAGCACGGCTTTTTTTAAAACCAACGGTACTTGCATTGGCAAGGTTATTAGAAATTACCGCAATATCTTTAGTTTGCGCATCTAAACCTGTTTTACTGATCCATAGTGCTGGGGTCATAAATCACCTCTAATCATTAAATTTTTATCTTAAACTGCACGTAATAGTGTCGCAGCACTTTCATCAATTTCTTCAGCAGTACTCATTAGCTTTAATTGCATTTCAAATTGGCGTTGCAACGAAATCATTGCAGTCATTTGTCCAATCGAATTAACGTTACTGCCTTCTAACGTACCACTTTGAACTGTTAATGTTTGCTCTGGCTGCGCATTGTCTCCCGAAGATAATCTAAAAAGACCATCACTACCTTTTTCAAGATCTCCGGTATTTGGGTTAACCAGCTTTAAACGAGCCACTTCTTCCTGCACTGTTGCTGGTGCACCTTCTGGCTGAATAACAATACTGCCATCACGAGCAACTTCAATATTACTGACAGGAAGAGGAATAAAAATAGGACCATTTTCACCGACTACTAAATCACCGCTAGAGGTTTGTAATGCTCCGTCATTTCTTAAACTGAACTGACCATTACGTGTATAGCCCTCAGTACCATCTTCTGATTGAACAGCAAACCAACCCTTACCTTGAATAGAAACATCTAAAGAACGGTCGGTAGTTATTTGCGCTCCTGAGTCAAAATTTTGGCTGGCTCTTTCTGTCATGGCAAATACTCGGGTAGGTAAACCTTCACCAAATGCTTGCATAGAGCGTGCATTAGCCAAGTCTTCTTTAAATCCTGTTGTTTGAGCATTCGCTAAGTTATTGGCATTTATAGATAAAGCCTGCATACTTTGTTTAGCACCGCTCATCGCAACGTAAAGCATTTTATCCATGACATTCTCGCTTTCTATATATTAGTTAACTCATGCATACTAAAATGCAACAATAGTGCCAAATAAAGAAAGCTAAAATAAAAGCCTATATATTTATAGTAAAAAGAAAGGTAAATGGTGTATTAGAGTTAAATAACTAGCAATGTATGCTACAAGCTCATCAAGTTATAAAATCAAAAAAGCCTAACATCGTTAGGCTTTTTACTGGCGTTAATCTTAAAATATATACAAGAATATTAAGTATGCGATACTTAACTATCGTATCTGAAGTATGTTCTGTGTTAACTGGTTAGATACATCTAATGAACGAGAGTTAGCCTGAAAATTTCGCTGTGCTGAAATTAAATCAATCAATTCAACCGTTAAGTTTACATTTGATTGTTCAAGAGATGATGAGTTAATCGCACCGAAGGTACCTGAATTTGCTTCACCCGCAAGCGCAGTTCCAGATAAAATACTTTCTCGCCATTGCGTACCACCAATTTGTGTTAAGCCTTGTTCATTGGCAAAGCTGGCTAAAGCAATACGCGATAATGGCTCTGAAGTACCGTTACTAAAGGTTGCTTGTAATAAACCATCATCACCAATATCAATACCTGTCAATCGACCTACGGTTAAACCATCTTGGCTTAAACCATCAACACTGAAAGGTCCAGCAAATTGTGAAGGTTCATCATCAGTTTCATTTACCGAGTCTAAATTAAAATCTATTGTGACAGTTTGATTACCATCAGCACCACCTGTTACACCTGAAAGCCCTAATGCTTCAGTAGTAATACCACCAGCAAGAAGATCAGGTATTTGAGATCTAAAATCACCTGATGAATCAAACACTAATCGGGCGCCTAATACACCACCACCAGCAGCTAAGCCACCAGAAACATCACCACCTCTTGGTTGGTCTGGGTCACCTGAATCGGCAATATTAACCGTTTGACCATCAATGGTTATAAACAACGACCATTCATTCGGCACAGAGTCTTTGACAAAGAAGAATGTTTGTGTGTGTTCTACTCCTAATGAATCAACTATATTAAGCGATGTAGAATAACTAAAGGTATTACCTTCGGTTGGGTCAAAATTACCTGGGGCATCAGTAATAGCAATTTCGGCAGCAGGTAAGCTCACATCAATATCAATCTCTGTTGTTGCTGAGGGCGAGCCTGATGATGAAGGAATAACTACTGGTTCTGTCGAGCTTAAACTCACTGATGCTGATGTACCATCGTCGTTAACCGGAAAGCCTAATAAAAATTCACCCGCTGAATTGACAACAAAATTATTGTCATCAAGTTTAAATTCGCCCGCTCTTGTATAACTAACCTCAGAACTATCTAGCTCTGGCTGAATAGCAAAAAAACCATTGCCAGTAATCGCTAAATCTAATGCATTATTAGTCGCATTCACGCCACCTTGGTTAAACTGTTGTGCAACGTCTGACGTATTAACACCATTACCAACTTGCGTACGAGTATTAGATAAAAGAGATGATGCAAATACATCAACAAATTCGGCTCTTGATTCTTTAAAACCAGTAGTATTAACGTTCGCAATATTATTTGACGTTACATTTAGATCTGTTTGAGCAGCGTTTAAACCGCTTAATGCTGTATTAAAAGACATAATTCACCTCTTTAAAAAATTTGTTTAACCTTCAGAAACTTCAACTACATCGGCAAGCCTTAATGCAGCTCCACCATTTAAATTCAGTACAATACCGTTTGCGCCTGCAATTGTGACACTATCAACATTACGATAAGTTAATGCTTGTAGTTGAGTTCGATCACCATCAACAAGACCAGTTGCACTGAAAATATAATCACCTTCAGGCGCTGTTTCTCCGTTAACATCAAGCCCATCCCATTCAAAAGCAAATTCACCTGCAGTTATATTGCCAATAGGAATGCTCTGAACTATTGCTCCAGCAGCATTAGACACAGTAACAACCGTATCTAGCGATGGTAAATCAGTAATAATTTTTCCGTTTGGTGAGTCACCATCTTCAAAATTAAATGTGCTTTCATTCACTAATACACTTTGACCTACTAGTGAAGAAGCCTGTAATGCTTGATTTGATGTAGCCGATGTTGCAAAACTACCAAACTGACTATTTAGTTCAGCAACACCATTGGTTGTTGAAAAAGCCGTAACTTGAGAAATAATTTCATTATTATCAGCCGGATCGGTAGGATCTTGGAAAGCAAGTTCTTGCGTCAATAAAGAGAAGAAGTCTGCTTGCGTTAGCTCACCGTTACTGCTTTCTGGAACGATAGACTCTTCTGTTTGTCTTAACGAACTTAGAAAGCTATTATCAGTAATTTCCATGAATATTCTCCTAGGCTCTTAACCTAACGTTAATATTTATCATATTAAAGTTAGGCGACAACTATTGCCCTAACCTTAATGTTTGACTCACCATACTTTTTGCTGACTCAGCTATTTGTACGTTAGTTTGATATGAGCGTGATGCTGATATCATATTCGTCATTTCTTCTACTACGTTGACGTTCGGCTTATAAATATAACCTTCTTCGTCTGCCATAGGATGTTCAGGCGAGTATTGAACATTTAATGGTTTATCACTTTCCACGATGCCAAGTACTTTAACACCCACCATACTTGAATCTGTTCCCAGTGCCTTTTCCATTTCGGCTGCAAACACTGGATGACGTGCTCTGTATGTTTCACCAACACTACTACTGACACTGTCTGCATTAGCAATATTACTCGCGGTTGTATTTAAACGAGTAGATTGTGCACTCATGCCTTGTCCAGAGATTTCAAAAATATTAAAAAGACTCATGTTAATGTCCCTCTAATAGATTTTGTTATACCTTTAACGGCACCAGTTACAAATTGCACACTTGCCTGATATTCTAATGTATTCTTCATATACAAGTTACGTTCCACTTGTGCATCAACAGTGTTACCATCGCCTGTATCTGGTTGATTTGAAACGCGATATTTAATTTCAGACGTAAGATTGTTAGATGTGGAAAGGTGTTTATCATTCGTGGTGGCAAGGCCAGACGACTGATTATTTGCCGCTGCTTGCAGTGCTTTTTGAAAATCCATGCCTTTAGCTTTATAGCCAGGCGTGTCTGCATTAGCAATATTACTTGCGATTACTTCTGCACGTTTTGAACGTAACAAGACTCCGCTTTCATGTATACCAAAAACATTATCGATATTTATAGACATAATGTGTACCTCCACTTATACAGGTACACATACAAAAGATGTGCCAAAAAGACTAACGAGAAGTCGTTAGTCTTTTTGGTAGATGATTCCAGGATTACAACGATGCATTTTATATTGGTTGCTCAAGCCAGACATAGACTCTGACGCGCCAAGAAACAAATAGCCCTTATCGTCAAGCATGGCGTGAAATTTACCAATAATTTGAGATTTAATTTCAGGTGAAAAATAAATTAAAACATTACGACAAAAAATAATATCAAAGCGACCTAAATGTTGATATGTATCAAGTAAATTAAGTGATTTAAAATTCACCAATTTTTTGACTTTCTCTGTCACTTTCAACATTTCATTATCACCAGGTTCAAAAAACTGTCGCTTTCGCTCGGCAGACAGACCTCTCGATATTGCTAACTTATCATAGTGTGCATATTTACAATGTTCTAACATCGTAGGTGATATATCTGTTGCGGTAATCTGCACACCTTTAGAAAAAGCAGTCGGATTTTTTTGTTGGTACTCTAAGACTGACATTGCAATAGAGTAAGGTTCTTGACCAGAAGAGCTTGCAGCTGACCAGATTTTTAGTGGACGATTTAACTTGGCATGCTCAGGAAATAACGTTGATTGTAATAAATTAAAAGGGTAATCATCACGAAACCACAAGGTTTCATTTGTTGTCATTGAATCAATAACCACTGCTCTTAATTGTCTTTCTGTTGGTTTTAACGCCTTAGCGATAAGCTCATCAAGCGTATTCACTTGGAACTTACCTAACAAAGGTGTTAAACGACTTTTTACTAAATACTGCTTATTAGCTCCTAAAACAATACCACATTCTTTCTCAAGAAATACTCTAAAGTTTTCATAGCTACTGTTATCAATGTTTTGACTAGACACTTTTTTTCCCTAAAAATTTAATGAAATGTTATATAATAAACGTTAATAGGCATTATATATTATTCATCTTCTTCAATTCTTAACCATTTTTTAACTGCTGTTGCTAGTTCATTAGGATGAAACTTAGGAATAAAGTCTTCAGCTCCGACCTTCTCAACCATAGCGTTATTAAAAACACCACTTAAAGAGGTATGTAATATAACAGGTACACCTTTTAACATTTCATTATTTTTAACTTCTGCCGTTAGTGTGTAACCGTCCATTTCAGGCATTTCAATATCAGAAATTAATAAAGCAACCTTCTCAGTAATAGAGTTTTCACAGCCCTTACTAAGTTCATGTAGCTGATCAAGTGCATCTTGGCCATTTTTAGCAAGCACCATATTAATACCTAAAGGCTCTAATGCTCTTTTAACTTGATTACGAGCAACGGTTGAGTCATCGGCTATCATCACCACACGCTCACCAACATCTTCCCCTATAGTAGGATCAATTATATCTTCACTCACTTCTGTTGATATAGGGCTTATTTCGTTCAATATTTTTTCAACATCTAATATTGAAACCATTTCTCCCTCAATTTCTGTCACAGCGGTTAAATAATTAGAACGCCCAGCTCCTTCCGGGGGCGGCATAATATCTTGCCAGCTTAATGTTGTAATACGCTCAACTGCAGCAACTAAAAAGCCCTGAACACTTCGATTGTATTCAGCAATAATAATAAAGTTATTATCAGTTTCTGTAATTTCATAGCCGCCGGTTGCTTTACTTAGATCAATAACTGAAATAGTTTGACCACGAATATGAGCAACGCCTTTAATATAAGAGTCTTGATGCGGCATTGTTGTTAAAGGTGGACACTGTAAAACTTCTCTCACTTTAAATACGTTAATACCAAAGCGTTGAGGTCCAACTAGTTTAAATAATAAAAGCTCTAATCTATTTTGCCCAACAAGTTGGGTACGCTGATTAACTGAATCTAAAACACCGGCCATATGAACTCCATAATAATTAATATATTAATAGTAGGTACAATTCTTGAATGATACCTTTCACATCTTAAACTTATAAAATTTTTGACGTTTACTATTTTGGTTAATTCTATAATCATAGTCGAGTATTTTTTATTACTATATAAATAGAAGAAAAATTTATGAAAAAAGTCAGTTTTTTTATTTTTTATTTGATTATTAGCTATTTTATTCTAAATTCTAGTTCTGTTTTAGCACAAAAACTTTCAACTCAAGAACTAGAGTTATATATTAAAAACTATGTTTATGACATTTTTGTACAAGAAAGTACTGATCCTTTAGTTAAAGTTGAAGTCACTCGCCCAAAAATATCATCAAGAACAGAGTTTCATGAATGTAATGATGATATTGAACTTGATGTCATTCATAACAATGGAAGAAATATTAATATAAAAGCCAGTTGCACAAAGCCGTCTGCTTGGCGCATATACACACCTCTAAAGGTTAGTAGATTATTACCTGTATTAATGAGTGCAACAAATTTAAATAAAGGTAGTTTATTAACCTCAGACAATACTAAGATAAGTTATATAGAAGAGCATAAAATTCGTGGAGCTACATTAAATAACAACTACGGTATTTTAGGGGCTAAAATAAAACGTAACTTACAAAAAGAAAATGCTATTTATAATTCATATATCTGTACTGTTTGCAAAGGCGATACTGTAACAATAATTGCTACCTCTTCTGGTTTCAACATAAAAACAGAAGGCACTGCGCTTGCAAATGCTAATATTAATGAACAAATAAAAATAAGAAACAATAGCTCAGGCAAGGTTGTTTCTGCTAGAGTAAAATCAATAAATAAAGTAGTTATTAATTTATAATTATTCTAAAGTATATAGGTAGTTTGCCGATATAGATTTATCCGGTGTATCTAAATTGCAGTTAAGGAAATACAATGGCTATAAATATCAACAACTTGAATAGTAACAATAGCGTAAATTCAAATACAAATAAAATAACGACGCAACAAAGTGCGCCGCAAAACTCGCCTTTGTCACAAGCAAAAGTAGCGCAAGACTCTGTATCAATAACGCCACAAGCACAAAGATTTACAGAAGTTCAGAAAAAAAATAATGAAGAACCTCAAATAAATTCACAAAAAATAGATGAATTAAGAAAATCAATTTTAAATGGTGAATACCAAGTTGATAACGAAAGACTTGCAGCAAACATAGCTGAATTTGAACTTGAATTAGGCTAACGTAGAGAAAAAATATGTCTGATGAAAATGTATTTAATGAATCTTTAACACAACAGTTACAAAATATTCAACAATTGATTGAAATATTACATGCTGAAAAAAATACACTACAACAACATATACCTACAGATCTAGTCAAAATATCAGAACAAAAATCTATCTTATTAACTGCAATTGATACATTGGATAAGCAATGTAAAGCACTGCCTGACTACCAGAATTACATTACTGATGACAAATATGCTGAATTACTTCTTGTCATAAAAGAAACATTACAAGAATGTCAAAAACTCAACAATATTAACGGTACTATTATCGATCACTCAAGTTTGGCAATAGAGCGCATGCAAAACAAAATATTAGAAAATAGAAGTAAATCATCAATCACCTACACAAATAAAGGTAAAAAACAAGGTAATACCTTAGGCAGAAGTTTTAAAGCTTAAAGAATAAACCTATACATTAAATTACCCTCCCCATGCCTACGTTCAAAAATCAAACAAATATTCTAGACTTATCACATGGTACTATAGTCAATAACCTGTCACTTAATATATATTGCTAAAGTAAAAGTAATAGTGATGATCTGGTCATTCAACTTCATCATAATTAATTTACTACTAAAACAACCCATTATTAAAAATAAAATCTCATACATCTCATCAAAAGCATTTGAATTATAATTTCACATTATGGCTCAAAAACTGCTTACTAAGCTTTATTGAACGTTACTAGTTAGGTTATCTATGCACTTTTATTTTATTCTATTTTATGTATTTATCACCACAATAAGCTTTTCAAGTTATGCTCAATGGTTTGAGTCTCAAGGTCAGGCTTATATTAATAAAGATATCGAAACAGCACGAACAAAAGCAATAGAGAATGCACTGAAGAAAACATTATTAGTTTCAGGTGCATCTGTATCTAGTATTCAACAGGTCGTTAATGGCCTATTGACGAAAGATGAGTTAAACATTCGTTCTAAAGGTGTTATTAACGCATTCGAAATTATTAATGAAACGCGTTTGGGTAAAAATATTATTGAAGTAACCATAAGAGCAGATGTTTTCCCAAGCGATGAAGATGAAGAACAACAGTGCTATTCTGTTGATTACCGTAAACCTATTTTATTAACACGCAGTCTATTAGTACCCAGAGAGCAAGCCAATATTGGTGGAATTTACTCAATAGATCGAGCTGTCACTCAAAAACTATCAGATCATATAAAAAACAGTAGCCGCTTTTTAAATGTTGAAGTAAACCTAAAAACCAGCACTTCTTTTTTTAGGCTACACAAAGGTTACCAAGAAGAGCAAATAAAAGATCTTACAAAATCATTAGCAAGAACAACTGACAACCAATTTGTTATCTACTCTGAAATTAATGATATATCAGTTAACACTGGTTCTTCTAGTAAGTTAAAAATATGGAAGAAACCGCCTAATGATAGAGACTTTAGCCTAGTTGTATATGTGTATGATGGCTTAACAGGGGAACAAGTTTTTGAACAATCATATTACACAAATACACTATGGCCAAAAAACAAAAGACAAAATATGAACCCTAATAGTCATAAGTTTTGGACTACTGACTATGGCGAAGGCATTAATTCCTTATTACAAACCATAACAATTGATATTGATGAAGCATTACAATGCCAACCTAGCCAAGCTAAAATTATAAATGTAGATGAAGAGAAGCTATTGATTAATATTGGCAAACATCATGGTGTTAAAGTTGGCGATGAGTTTTCATTATTACTTCATAATAACTTTATATTACAAAGCGGCAAACGTTACGATGGTTTTAATGTTAGCCCTTACAAAGTAAGAGTAACCTCTGTCACTCGGCATAACGCGATATTGCAAGCAGTTAATGACGAACGTTTAGGCAATGTTCAAGTGAATGATTTAGTTGTACGTTATTAACAATATTATTAAGGCTAAAAATAATAACTAATCATTAGATAATTTTATCTGTGTAGTGAATTTATCTCGTTTGAGCAACGAGCTTAATATAAGTATGATTGACTTGTTTTCGAAATCTCCCCGATTTCTAATTTATTTTTAGATAACTTTTATTATCAAGCACCTTATTTAAGGTGCTTTTTTTTATGTGTAAAAAGTAAAAAACAAGTATTTACACCTCACTGATAGAATAAAAAATTCAAAAAACAAAGATTAGATTTTCTAATCCTAACTGTTACTTTATTTAGTTTGAATGCTATAGGTAGAGTGATTATACTAACTTTGTTTTCGAAATCTCTCGATTTCCTAATTTATTTTAGATACTTCCCTATTATCTTATCTGCACCTTATTTAAGGTGCTTTTTTTTTATCTATTTAACCAATGTATCCCCATCTACTAAGACTTTAATTAGTTACTCTATTGTAAAAAATCCCCCTTCGACACATTAGAAATATTAACTTATTATATTAATTTATCTCGTTTGAAGAGTATTATTAATATAAGTATGATTACATTGTTTTCAAAATCTTCCCCGATTTTTGATTTATTTTTAGATAACAGTTTATTATCAAGCACCTTAATTAAGGTGC
>JALZUE010000146.1 GCA_023301705.1 Alteromonadaceae bacterium
CGTACTTACGGCGTTGAATTAAACGTTGGTAAACCTCAAGTTGCTTACCGTGAAACAATTACTACTGAAATTGAAGATTCTTACACACATAAGAAACAATCAGGTGGTTCTGGTCAATTCGGTAAAATTGATTACCGTATCAAGCCAGGTGAACCAGGTTCTGGTTTCGTTTTCACATCATCTGTTGTTGGTGGTAACGTTCCAAAAGAATTCTTCCCTGCTGTAGAAAAAGGCTTTAAATCAATGATGGATACTGGTGTTTTAGCTGGTTTCCCTGTATTAGATGTTGAAGTTGAATTATACGATGGTGGTTTCCATGCAGTTGATTCATCTGCTGTTGCTTTCGAAATTGCTGCTAAAGGTGCATTCCGTCAGTCAATTCCAAAAGCTGGTGCTCAGTTAATTGAACCTATCATGAAGGTTGATGTATTCACACCTGACGATCACGTTGGTGATGTTATTGGTGATTTAAACCGTCGTCGTGGTATGATCGGTGGTCAAGAAGCTGGTGTTTCTGGTGTTCGTATTAAAGCAGACGTACCATTATCAGAAATGTTCGGTTACATCGGATCATTACGTACAATGACATCTGGTCGTGGTCAATTCTCTATGGAATTCTCACACTATATGCCTTGTCCAAATAACGTAGCTGAAGTAGTAATCTCTGAAGTTAAAGAGCGTATTGCTAAAGAACGTGCTGCTAAGTAGTCATTACTTCTTAGTATAATGTATTAATAAAGGCCGCATTTGCGGCCTTTATATTTTCTGCCTCATTAAAATCAATATTAGTGTTAAAAACACTTCCACTGTATAATTGTTATCATTATCTATTAATACACTTCTTTTATGTCTGACGCTAAACGTTTAAATAAGTACATCAGTGACTCTGGTTTTTGCTCTCGACGAGAAGCCGATAAATTAATTGCTTCAGCTCGTGTGACTATTAACGATAAAATACCTGAACTTGGTACAAAAGTATTAGCTGGTGACGTTGTTAAAGTTGACGGTAAGCAAGTTGGTGCCATTGCTACAGATAAATCTGATCGTATCTATATCGCTTACAACAAACCTATTGGTATTACATGTACAACTGAAAGACATGTGAAAGGCAATATTATTGATGCTATACGTCATAAAGAGCGTATCTTCCCAATAGGACGCTTAGATAAACCATCTGAAGGGTTAATTTTCTTAACCAGTGATGGTGATATAGTTAATAAAATCTTACGCGCTGAAAATGCTCATGAAAAAGAGTATGTTGTCACTGTTAATAAGCCTTTAAACGATAGATTTATTGATCGCATGTCTAAAGGCATTCCAATATTAGGTACAATTACTAAGCCTTGTCAGGTTACCATGCAAAGTAAATTTGTATTTAGAATTATTCTAACTCAAGGGTTAAACCGTCAAATACGCAGAATGTGTGAATATTTAGGTTTTGAAGTAACTAAATTAAAGCGCAGCCGTATTATGAATGTCACAATTGCTGGTATTCGCCCTGGGCAATGGCGTGATTTAACTGAAGAAGAGATGAAAGATATTAATAAAGCGATTGCGGGCTCTAGTAAAACAGCTACTTAATCGAAGCTGATAATTATTTATATAGTGAAAATATACGATTAGTTACAAAATAACGCTTACCTTAAGAAAATAAAACTCTTTATTTTCAAATACTTTTATTTGCTATCTCGTTAAGCTAAAAAATATTGCTTATACCTCTATATTCGATCTGTGTTATTGACTAGAATACTTTGTGTTTAAATAACTATACGGTTAAAGATCGTGATTATTTAACTTGCACCAATATGAAATATATAAAATTGACTTTATGGTCTAATACTTGCTTTTACGAGTAGTAATAAAAAATCATATAAAAAATTATCGAGTTAATTTACCTTAACTCCTTATAATTATAGCCTAGGAGCCCTAAATGAGTGGAAATCAAACACGCCTTCAAGCAATTGATCAAATAACAAACCGTGCACCATTATCGTTCGAAAAGACTGAACCGTTGAACCAAATTTGGGCAACAGACCTTTTCAACCTTGACAAAATGGAAGAGGCGTTATCAAAAAGTGCATATAAAGCGATTAAAAAAACCGTTCAAACTGGTAAAGCTTTAGATTCAGCGACTGCAGATATCGTTGCTGCTGCAATGAAAGATTGGGCTTTATCTAAAGGCGCTAAATTTTTCTCTCACGTTTTCTACCCAATGACTAACATTACAGCAGAGAAGCATGATGCATTCATTCTTACTAACTCTGAAGGTAATGCTATCAATGAATTTACTGGTAGCCTTTTAATTAAGGGTGAACCAGATGGTTCTTCTTTCCCTAACGGTAGTTTACGTATGACTAACGCTGCGCGTGGTTATACTGCATGGGATCCAACTAGCCCTGCATACATTCAACAAACGTCTAATGGCGCTACGTTAATGATTCCAAGTGTTTTCATGTCTTGGACTGGTGAAGCATTAGATAAAAAGATTCCTCTTTTACGTTCTAACGCTGCAATGAATGATGCTGCACAAAAAGTATTGAAATTAATGGGCGAAACAGACATCGCTGATTTAAATTCAAGCTGTGGCCCTGAACAAGAATATTTCTTAGTAGATGAAAACTTTGCTAACAGCCGCCCTGATTTATTATTAGCAGGTCGTACATTATTTGGTGCTGCTCCAGCTAAAGGTCAACAATTTGATGATCATTACTTTGGTGCTATCCCTGCTCGTGTTCAAGTTTTCATGCAAGACTTCGAAGACAAGTTATACAAGTTAGGCATCCCAGCTAAAACTCACCATAATGAAGTAGCTCCAGGTCAATTTGAGCTTGCTCCTTATTATGGCGCTGCTAACGTTGGTGCTGATCAACAGCAACTTCTTATGACAACAATGAAGGATACTGCTAAAGAGCACGGCTTCTTATGTTTGTTACATGAAAAACCATTTGCAGGTGTAAACGGTTCAGGTAAGCACGTTAACTGGTCTGTTGGTAACAGCACACAAGGTAACTTATTAGATCCAGGTAAAACACCTCATTCTAACTTAGAATTTTTATTATTCTGTGGTGCGGTAATTCGTGGTGTACATAAGTATGGTCCATTATTACGTGCTGTTATTGCTACAGCTTCAAATGATCACCGTTTAGGTGCTAATGAAGCTCCACCAGCAATTATGTCTGTATACTTAGGTGACCAATTAGAAAAAGTATTTGAAGACATCAAAGCAGGTAAGTTAACGGGTTCTACTACTGGCGGCGAAATGGATTTAGGTCTTGACCAAATTCTTAACTTTGACCGTGATCCAGGCGATCGTAACCGTACTTCTCCGTTCGCATTTACGGGTAACCGTTTTGAGTTCCGTGCAGTTGGTTCTTCACAATCAGTATCTGGTCCATTAGTAGCAATGAACACTATGCTTGCTGATTCATTAAACTGGATTGCTGAAAAGTTAGAAGCTGCATTAAAAACACAAGATCAAACAGCTGCTGTTATCTCTGTATTAAAAGAGTTAATGGAAGAGCATGGTAATGCTGTATTTGGTGGTGACGGTTATTCTTCAGAATGGCACACTGCTGCTGTTGAAGAACGTGGGTTATTAAATATTCCTACGACTGCTGATGCATTACCACACTTAATGTCTGAGAACATTGTTGGCTTATTCGAAAGAACGGGCGTATTAACAGCGGTTGAATTAGAAAGCCGTTACGAAGTTTATGCTGAGCAATACAACTTAACAATTGAACTTGAAGCTAAATTAGTAAGTGATATTGCTAGAACTAAGATTTACCCTGCTGCAGTAGCATACTTATCTGAATTAACACATGCAGCATCATCTGTATTAGATTTAGGTATTGAATTAGATACTTCAATTACTAAAGCAGTTGCTGAAAACACCAACAGCTTATTAGCGACAATCACTACGCTTGACGCTGAATTAACGAAAGAAGACTTTGCAACTACTGAAGCGCATTTACGTTTCAGCGCTGATGTTCTTCGTCCGTTAATGGATGAAGCTCGCGTATATGCTGATGCACTTGAATTATTAGTAGCTGACGAATTATGGCCACTACCTAAATATCAAGAAATGTTATTTATTAAATAATTAATGATTTATTAGTTATTACATAAAAATAAAAAAAGAGCCTAACGGCTCTTTTTTTATGTCTGCAAAAAATAGTTAAATATATACTTGGAACAGTGCAAAGCACAAAACATTAGGGTGAATTAAACGCCATTTAAGTAGAATATTAAATGAATAAAGTAGTTGGCCTATTGTTCTGTTTATTATGCGGTATAGGTGACAGTGAAGTCTATCGTAAGGTGTTTAAGCAATGTAACCTCGTCATTAATAATAATTGATAAATAAATAGCTCTATTTCATCACAGCGCACTCATTCAAATAACTAAAAAATTCTAAAACCTGTATATATAATGACGGATATAACAGCCTTAGTATTATTTATACTGATATTTCAGGCATAAAAAAACCACTAACAGTGTAGTGGCTTTTTAATCACTTAATAATTAAAAATTATTTAGGTGAACGGCTCTCACGTTTACGATCATTTTCTTTTAAAGATTTTTTACGTATACGAATGCTGTCAGGTGTTACTTCAACAAGTTCATCGTTATCGATAAACTCAAGCGCTTGCTCTAACGACATAATAATAGGCGGCGTTAATGTTTGTGCTTCATCAGTACCAGATGAACGAACGTTAGTTAACTGCTTACCTTTAAGCGCATTAACAGTTAAATCGTTATCACGGCTATGAATACCAATAATTTGACCTTCGTACACATCAATACCGTGACCAATGAATAAACGACCACGTGATTGTAAGTTAAATAAAGCATTTGTTAAGGCTTTACCTGTAGCGTTAGCAATAATTACACCATTCAAACGTTGACCAATTTCACCACCTTTATGAGGTCCGTATTCTAGGAACGTATGGTAAATTAAACCAGAACCTGACGTTAATGTCATAAATTCAGTTTGAAAACCAATTAAGCCACGGCTTGGCATAATAAAGTCCATACGAATACGACCTTTACCATCTGGTGCCATATCAGTTAATTCAGCTTTACGTACACCCATTTTTTCCATAATTGGGCCTTGATGTTGTTCTTCAACATCAATCGTCACTGTTTCATACGGTTCTTCAAGTTTACCATCTACTTCACGAATGATAACTTCAGGGCGTGAAACAGCTAACTCAAAGCCTTCACGACGCATGTTTTCAATTAAAATACCTAAGTGAAGTTCACCACGGCCTGATACTTTAAATTTATCTGCATCATCTAATTGTTCAACACGTAATGCAACATTATGAACAAGCTCTTTATCTAATCTGTCTTTAATATTACGTGACGTTACAAACTTACCTTCTTGACCACAAAATGGAGAAGTGTTTACTTGGAAAGTCATATTGATAGTAGGTTCGTCAACCGATAACGGAGGTAATGCAGCCACTTCATTAGGGCAACAAATCGTATCAGAGATTTTTAATTCACCTAAACCAGTAATCGCAATAATATCACCAGCATGAGCAATTTCACTTTCATGACGCTCTAAACCTAAGTAACCGAATACTTTACCTACTTTACCATTGTGTAGTTTACCGTTAGCACCTTCAACAGTGACTTGTTGATTAGGTTTAACAGAACCACGAGTAATACGGCCAACACCAATTACACCTAAGTATGAACTGTAATCAAGTTGAGAAATTTGCATTTGGAATGCACCTTCAGCGTCAGCATCAGGAGCAGGAACTTCATCAATGATTGTTTGGAATAAAGGCGTCATATCAGTGCCCTCTTCGCCTTCTTCTAATGAAGACCAACCGTTAATTGCTGAAGCATAAACTACTTTAAAATCTAATTGATCATCAGTAGCGCCTAGGTTATCAAATAAATCGAAAACTTGATCCATTACCCATTCAGGGCGAGCACCTGGCTTATCAATTTTATTGATAACAACAATTGGCTTTAACCCTTGAGCAAAGGCTTTCTTAGTTACAAAACGTGTTTGTGGCATTGGACCTTCTTGTGCGTCAACAATAAGAAGCACAGAATCAACCATTGACATAACACGTTCTACTTCACCACCAAAATCAGCATGGCCAGGAGTATCTACGATATTTACTCGATATTCTCCCCAGTTGATCGCTGTATTTTTAGCAAGTATGGTAATACCACGTTCTTTTTCAATATCGTTTGAGTCCATTGTACGTTCTTCTAGACCACTTCGTGCGTCTAGCGTACCTGATTGACTTAATAACTTATCGACTAAGGTAGTTTTACCATGGTCAACGTGGGCGATGATCGCTACATTACGTAATTTCTCTAACACGGGCTTTGCTCTTTAGGCTACAATTGGGCGCGAATTATACAGCACAGTGCTTGATAAATATAGTCGTACTGTATTTTTATTACGTGTTAATCCAATATCATCAATAAAAAGAAAAGTTAAAAGGTGGTCTATATTTTATAGCCAAGGAGTTGAATATTAGATAAATTAAATGACAGGCTAAAAACGTTAAGGAAAAAACAATTACATGCAATATGCACACTTACTACTTACTATTATATGTTTATCTCTATCATTAACTGCTTATAGTGCTGTTTATGTAACAACTGATGCAGACGGTAATGTAAGTTATTCAGATAGCCCTAGCGGTGGCGCTAAAGAAGTTACAATTACTGAAAAAACCACATTAATAGAACATACAAAAATAAAAAAATCAGCTTTAATCAAAAAAGTTGAAAAAAAATCACCAACAGTAAAGTCAGCTGTTCAGATATTACATCCAGTTAATGACTCAACTATAAGAAATAACAACGGTATTGTTGATATTACTCTTGGCGTATTACCTGAATTAAATGATGAGCATTCTATTCAAGTATTCCTTGATGGCGAATTACAAACTCAACAATCACAAGCCACCTCATTTACTCTATTAGATGTATATCGTGGTACACATACGATATATACCGTACTTTTAAACAAAAAAGGTACAGTTATTGCAGAATCGAATAAAATTACCATTCATATGCACAGAAATAGGCAACAACAGATTAATAATTAGTTGTTTCGGGGCATATAATAAATCTCAGCGGTAATACTGCATCAAACAAAGCACCAAAAAGGTGCAACCGAGGTTTTTATGTTGCACGATTATCGTGATCTTCAGAATAAAAAAATGTTATATCAACAGCAGTTACCCAATCAAATGGCAACTGCTGTTATTGTTTTAGATGATGCCTTAATCATCCAATATGTTAACCCTTCTGCTGAAGCCCTACTCGTCAAAAGTTTCGATAAACTCTATGGCAGTAAATTCAATGAAGCATTCTTTCATTGTTCAATTGATAATGAACGTTTATTCCAACTGTTAAACACAGGTCAAGAATTTACCGATAGTGACGTACTTTTCGATTTTCTGTCTTATAACAGTATTAGTGTGGAATTGAGTGCCTCTTCGGTAAACTTCAATCAAAAACCACATTTACTACTGGAACTAAAACGTATTGACCAACAAAAGAAAATTAATAATGATGTGTTTCAACAGCAACAATGGGAAGCTGCTAGAAATTTAATCAAAGGGTTAGCACATGAAGTCAAAAATCCACTAGGTGGATTACGTGGAGCAGCGCAGCTTTTAAGTAAAGAGTTATCAGAAGAACAGCAAGAATATACCAAAATGATAATAGACCAAGCAGACAGATTAACAAACTTAGTTGATCGTCTACTTGGTCCAAACCAGTTACCCGTTATTAAGCAACAGAATATTCACCAAGTTCTAGAGAAAGTACATCAATTGGTGAAGTTCGATAATCCCAAGTTTATTAACTTTCATCGGGACTATGATCCATCAATACCTGAAACTACGTTTGATGAAGGAAAGCTTCAACAAGCCGTGTTAAATATTGTTCGTAATGCCATTCAAGCGATCCCTGAACAAGCGAACATTACATTAAAAACTCGTATAGCGAGTAATCAAACAATTTATGGTAAAAAAGTACGTCTTTGTGTCAAAATAAATATTATTGACGATGGACCGGGTATACCTCCCGACATTCAAGACAACATATTTTATCCGATGGTAACTGGTCGCACTAACGGTACAGGTATTGGTTTATCCATCTCACAAACGTTAATACATCAACATAGTGGAAAAATAGCTTGTAAAAGCCGACCTGGTAAAACCAATTTCACTATTTTATTACCCATTTCAGAAGAGAATACTAAATGATAAGCGAACAAGTTTGGATTGTAGATGACGATAGTTCTATCCGCTGGGTCTTAGAAAAAGCCTTATCAAGTGCCAATATCAGTGTTGCTTCATTTGATAACGCTAACAATTTATTAATCGCACTAGATCATAGCCAACCTGAGGTAATTATTTCGGATATCCGTATGCCTGAAATGGATGGTATGACATTACTTAGTAAAATCAGCAGCCAATTTCCAGAGATACCAGTCATTATTATGACTGCTCATTCTGATTTAGACAGCGCAGTAAATGCTTACCAAAGTGGTGCTTTTGAATACCTACCTAAACCATTTGATATAGATGAAGCTGTAAGTTTAACCAAACGCGCTTTGTCACACGCAAGAGAACAATCAGCGCAAAAGAAAAACCAAGAGTCACCTTCAACCAGTGTTGGTATTATTGGTGAAGCACCTGCAATGCAAGAAGTGTTTCGTGCCATTGGCCGTTTGTCCCGGTCAAGTATTAGCGTATTAATTAATGGTGAGTCGGGTACAGGTAAAGAGCTTGTAGCTCAAGCTTTACATTCTCATAGCCCTAGAAAAGAAGCCCCTTTCATTCCACTTAATATGGCTGCAATACCTAAAGATTTAATTGAATCTGAATTATTTGGTCACGAGAAAGGTTCGTTCACTGGTGCAAATGCGGTACGCCAAGGCCGTTTTGAACAAGCGCATAACGGTACGCTATTTCTGGATGAAATAGGTGATATGCCCTTAGATATTCAAACACGGTTATTACGTGTATTAGCTGATGGTCAATTTTATCGTGTAGGTGGGCACTCACCAATTAAAGTTGATGTACGTATTATTGCAGCAACGCATCAAAACTTAGAAGAACGAGTTCAGTCTGGTGATTTCCGTGAAGATTTGTTCCATAGACTAAATGTAATTAAAATTCATTTGCCTAGTTTACGAGAGCGTAAAGAAGATATTCACCAACTCGCTAAGCACTTTCTCAAACTTGCAGCAAAAGAGTTAAGTGTTGAAACTAAATCGCTTGATAAAAAAGCAGTCGACTTCTTAAAACAATGTGATTGGCCTGGTAATGTTCGACAATTAGAAAATATTTGTCGATTTTTAACCGTAATGGCAAGTGGACAAGATATATTAGTTGAAGATTTACCAACGGAATTAAAAGAAACACCTAGACAACATAGCTCAAATGTTACTTGGCAAAGTGCATTGGAAATCTGGGTAGACGAACAGCTACAAGCAGGTAAGTCAGAAATACTAGATCACTCTTTACCTGAGTTTGAAAAGATAATGTTACAAAGAGCCCTAAACTTCACACAAGGACATAAACAAGAAGCAGCTAAGAAATTAGGCTGGGGTAGGAATACTTTGACTAGAAAACTAAAAGAATTAAATATGTAGGTTTAAAAATAGCACTTCTATCTGTTGTATAAAGGAAATTCAAACAGATAGAAGTTATTTCATAAAACGTTAACCACAACAACCTTTATCATCGGTTTCTTTATTCATTTCGTCAGATTCAATTTTACATTCTTCATCAGCACACTGTTTACAGCTATTACATAACTTTAAATTCATAAAGTGTGAAGCAATAATAAGAGAGGCACCAACAACAATAAAGTAAACTTCATAAGCTTCAGAAAAGTCGTGTTTTATCCAATAAATACTAACGCCTAGGTAAAGTAAATAAAATGGATACAGTCGTTTATGATAGCGTCTGAAACCAGTAAACAAAGCAATAGTTCCTAAAATGGCAGTAGCCAATAAAAAGTAATGTTCCCACGTATGATCAGCAAGAAAGCTTAATCCAAATAAAGGTAGTGCCGGTAAAAGAATAGGCAACAAAATGCAATGCAGTGCACATATTGAAGTTGCAGCAATACCTATTTTATCTAACATAATAATATTCTCAGTAGTAAGCTTATTAGATTGTAACAAAGTTAATTTGTGATTATATCACAACTGCTACATTATCACACAGGCTATTACCTTACTAAAATTAATGTTTTATAAAAATACGATTAAAGTGGTATTGTGATATCTATTTTTTTAAGAAATCGTTGCCATTTACGTTTGATTTTTCGACTAGCAAAATAGTTGGAAAACTCAGAGACAGGAACAAATTCAGAGTTACCAATATCATCAATAATGATCAACTCATAATCACTCATACCTTTTTGAACAACTATATTTCTAGCAAGTAGCGAGGTTGTCAGAATGCTATTATCTTGCATATAGTTATATAAAGTCTGTAACTTTTCACCAAGTAGCGCATCGTCAGGAACTGTTACTTTTTCCAGAAATTTATCCAAGCTTGTCGAAATTTTTCCATCATGATCTCGAATAAGCTGGTAAATACTACCCTTTCCTAAATTAGTAACGATATCTCCACAATATTGACTTAAATGGCTCCAACTAATATTACGTTTAGTTAACTTAAGATAATATGCATTCTCTCTATCAATTGCTTTAATGATACCAGGCGTTCTTTTACCCTGATCTTTTAAAGACAGTTTAATACATAAGTTTTCATTCGTAGGATGAATAAAGCATTTTCTTGTTGTACCTTTAGAAAAATATAAAGATTCATCTATTACAAGCATAAGTGACCTCATAAAACACAGATATAATTAATAATAGACCAGAAAAAAAGTTCCAATCAACTGTAGTATTTCCCATTTTACTTATCAGGCATTTTCAATATTAAAGCTTAATATATCTTTAATATCATCTGTGTCCATTAAAAGCATAAATAGGCGATCTATACCGAGCGCAACACCTGAGCATTGTGGTAAACCTGAATTCAATGCAGCAAGAAGTTTAACGTCTACTTCTTTTACAGGAAGCCCTGAGTTCTGGCGTATTATATTATCATTATCAAAACGAGATTTTTGTTGTTTTGGACAGGTTAATTCATTAAAGCCATTCACTAACTCAATACCTTTGTAATAACATTCAAAACGATCAGATATTCTAGGATCGGTATCGTTAGACCTAGCAAGAGAAGCCTGACTGACCGGAAAACCGTAAATAAAACAAGGAGCATCAATACCTATTGATAATTCAATTACCTCAGTAAATATGAATTGTAAAAAAGTATCAAGGCTAGTCTCTTTTTCGAGCCAGTTATCTAATTTACCAATACTACTTAGGTAACTTTTAAGCTCGAGAATCGTAGTAGTCAAAGGGTCGATATTGGTATGAGTAATAAAAGCTTCTTGGTAACTTAAATAATTAGCTTTATCACACTCCAGTAAAACAACTAATAGCTCTTCAACTTCTTTCATTAAATCAAAATGATCAAAACCTAATCGATACCATTCTAGTATTGAGAATTCCGGATTATGCTGTTTCCCATGAGGCTCGTCTCTGAAAGCCTTACATAATTGATAAATATCACCGTAACCACTGGCAAGTAGGCGTTTCATACAATATTCAGGTGACGTTTGAAGATTAAAGGTTTTAATTTCTGTTTCGAGAAAATCATATTTTGTAGAAAAGGAATCAAGGTATGGATCTGTTATTGTCCCTGTAGTAAGCAGTGGAGTCTCAACTTCAGTTACAAGTTTGCTATTAAAAAATATGCGGATATCTTGATAGAATTTGGCCCTACGTTTAGCTAATTCCCAAGACATTTCTGAGCGCCATTTAATCATTATTACTCCATCACTAAGTGCATATACAAAAAAAGCCCTTATCTAAAGATAAGGGCTTTATTATAATAGAGAAACTGGCGATGACCTACTCTCACATGGGAACTCCCACACTACCATCGGCGCAATTACGTTTCACTTCTGAGTTCGGCATGGGATCAGGTGGTACCATAATGCTATTGTCACCAGTTAAAAACTGATTAATTATTAATTTATTTTTATATAAAGTTTAATAATTTTTTATTTTTAACAAAAAGCCCGTTACAGTGTAACGGGCTTTTCTTAATTGGAAGTCTAGCGATGACCTACTCTCACATGGGAACTCCCACACTACCATCGGCGCAATTGCGTTTCACTTCTGAGTTCGGCATGGGATCAGGTGGTACCA
>JALZUE010000147.1 GCA_023301705.1 Alteromonadaceae bacterium
AAAGGCTCATCGAGTTCTCCAGCGTTTTTCCGTGTTGGCTTGGAGAACAAGTTAATCAGATAATCACCAGGAATTTGCGCGCTGCTGCCGTAAGCTCACCGACGTATGGTGGCCACTGTAGCCGAATCACCCAGGCTTCATTTTCATGCCGATCTAGACGACGACAAGGTAGGAGGCGCCGATCAAGGCAATACTCATACCATCGTGCTGCCCGTGATTCACTGTAATGAATGTCACGCTACTGGTTGGTTGGCGCGTAAGCCCGGTGCCAGTGCCACACTGGACCGACAGCCAAACCCTATTTATGAGAGCTTTTTTGGTGGCAGGCCAGATGCCGTTGTGTTGTATCCGGCTATTGCACCACCTGAGTCGCGTAAGTATCAGTCGCGGCAGCTATGCAGTCACTGCGGTACTTTGAGTTCCATGCGTAAGGCGGATGCCTCTGGCGAATCAAGCGCAAACGCATGTCGTGAGTGCGGTCAGCCTGATGCGGTTTTTGTGGATGTCGTGTTGCCAGAGATGAGCCGAGAAGTAGAGCGACAAGGTGTCAAACGCGTTGAGTTCAAGCGTGACTGTCCCTACTGTGAAGCGCAAGGCTCGCTGCTGATTTTAGGTTCTCGTGCCGCCAGCTTATCGTCTGTTGCTATAGGGCAATTGCAGCAAAGCCCGTTTAACGGTGATCAGAAACTTATTGCCTTCTCCGATTCAGTACAGGATGCGGCGCATCGTGCTGGCTTTTTTGCTGCGCGTACCTACAAGTCAGTGGTCAGAAATGCGCTGGAAACCACGGTCCAGAATAGTCCGCCGTCTACTTTAGCCGAGTTGCTCGATAGCTTCGGTACGTTTTGGCGCAATCATTTAAGTGTTGCATCGCAGTTGCCCAAGGCATCTCCAGATGCAGACTTTGTAGCTACATTTTTAGCGCCGGATCAATACTGGCGTCAGGACTGGGAAGAGCTCAAGACGACTGATCGCCTGTCGCCTACATCGGATCTGGTACACAGCTATGTCGTGCCGCGTTTACGCTGGGAAGCCTTGGTTGCTTTTGGCTTTGAATCCCGTCGCGGTCGCACACTGGAACGAACCGAGCAGGCAGTGGTTCATCCGGATGCTGAGCGCATAGAACAAGCCATTGAGTGGGCGCATCCACGCATCGTTGAACAACTGGCAGAACTGTCCTCGCTTGATACTGCAACTCTGCGTCAATTTATGTATGGCGTATTGTGGACGATGCGCACGCGAGGTGCGTTTCATGACGACACGCTTGAGAGTTTTATACATTCCAAGGGCAGTCCATTTGATTTAACTAACCGCCGTTTGCGCACGCATCTAAAGCCCTTGGGTAGTCAATCACGCGTACCGCACTTTGTTGGCCTGCAACACGTTGGGCCACATGTTGATGCCATTGAATCCAGCCGCGCCCATTCTTGGTATCGGCGCTGGTTTGACAAACTACTAGCGCAAGATGATGTGATGGCCTCGGCTTCACTCAACCCTCTCTACCGATTAATGTTCGAGGGCATGACCCGCGCAGGTTTATTATTCTCACACGAGGTGCAGCAACATACCGTGTGGAGTCTGGATACAAACGCCTGGTGGGTCAGTTCCGATGTGTGCACGCTGGCCTGTAGTGATTGTCGTCACCGTATACAGATTGCCACTGATGAGCTATCTGCCTGGGATGGCATGCCGTGCATAAGGGCGGCCTGCCACGGCGTTCATGCACAAAAGCCAAGGTTAGCTGACAGCCAAGGTTCAAAGAGCGATGGCAGTGATCCTATCGTGACACCGGTGCGTGTGAATGCGGCGGAACACACATCGATGCTGGATAGTGAAACCCGGAACGCTACTGAGCTGGCATTCAAGCGCGACCCTGCTAAACGTTGGGATGTTAACTTGCTCTCTGCCACGCCTACCATGGAGATGGGGGTGGATATCGGTGATCTTTCATCCGTGTTGCTGTGCTCCGTGCCACCAGCGCAGGCCAACTACCTGCAGCGTATCGGTCGTGCCGGTCGTAAAGACGGCAATGCCTTTAACCTCACCATCGCCAATGGTCAACCACACGATCTCTATCACTTCGCCGAACCGCTGGAAATGATGCGCGGCGCGGTACAGCCCCCCGGTGTGTTCCTTGGGGCCATCGCGGTGCTGGAAAGACAGATGGTAGCGTTCTGCTTTGATCGCTGGGTGCAGACGGGTATTGATGATAATGCGATACCGGCGCAGCTCAGAACTGTGCTGGATGCGGTGCACGCTGGCTCTTCCACCATCTTTCCTAATAATTTATTCATTTTCGTTGAGGGCGAACGCAGTCGCATTGTTCGGGATTTTTTAAATATATTTTCGGAGCACATCACCAAAGCCGGTGAGAATGATCTGTCAGATTTCCTTCAAGGGGCGTATACATCCGACGGTAGCCGACCAGGTTTGATTAGACGCCTGAAGGATTTGTTTGAAGAGCAGTTGAATCAACGTCGCGGATTCACTAAAGAGATTAGCAAGCTTAAATCTGATTTAGAGAGAACCCGTAAGCAACCCGTTGATGAGGCACAAAAAACAGCGGAAGCTGAGATCTCAGCAGAGTTATCCGCCTTGCGTAATTTGCTAACGCGGCTTAATCGGCAAAACACATTACAGTTTCTAACTGACCAAGGCATCTTGCCCAACTATGCGTTTCCGGAAGATGGAGTGACACTGAAGAGTGTCATTTATAAACGCGTCAGTTCTGCAGAGTCCAGTGATGGCACGCGATATCAAAATATTGAGCTGGAAGTACGTCGACCTGCACAGGCGGCTTTGAAAGAGCTGGCGCCGTTCAGCCGCTTCTACGGCAATACGCGCAGTGTGACCATTGATCAAGTGACGATTGGTCGGCACGATATCGAACTGTGGCGACTGTGCCCGAGTTGCAATCATGCTGAGAACATCGTGCAAGGTGACTCCCATGAAGTCTGTCCACGATGTGCTCACATGGGTTGGAGGGCAGCAGAGCAGCGCATGGAGCTGATGCGACTGCGTGAGGTTCATGCCCGCGCCAGCGATAGCGAGAGTCGCATAGGCGATGATTCTGATGATCGTGAGCCGGTGTTCTATAACCGCCAGTTTCTATTCGATGTAGACCCCAACAAAATAGAGGGTGGATGGCGCTTCACTGACGAGAATTGCCCCTTCGGTTTTGAGTATTTATCCCGCGCTACATTTCGGGAAGTGAATTTTGGGCGAGCCGCTGATGGTGGTGCAGTTGTACCCATTGCCGGTCATGCCTCTAACCGTCCAGGTTTTCCTATCTGTTCAGATTGTGGAAAAGTGGCTATTCGACGGCCTCGTGGTCAGTCACGTCATGCTCGGCGTTGTCGCTGGTTTGATCTGGATGGTGAGCCCGAAGAGTTGTCAGCGTGGAAACACTTGCATCTGTTTCGTGAGCTCAATTCAGAAGCTGTTCGCTTACTGCTGCCTATTGCCGATATTGTAAGTTCCTCATTGCGTCTGGAGAGTTTTACTGCGGCCTTGTATCTTGGGCTTCGGGAACACTTCAAAGGTAATGTGGATCACCTGCAAATCCAAGCCATTGACGAGCCGGTCAGTGGCAGTGAGCTGCGGAGGCATTACCTAGTTTTGTTTGACAGTGTGCCCGGTGGCACCGGTTATCTGGCCGATTTGCTCAAACAACCTGATAATTTGCGCAACATGCTTGAGGCTTCCAAACACGTGTTGGATAGCTGTGCGTGTCAGCATGATGGTGATCGCGATGGTTGTTATCGCTGCCTACTAGCTTATAAAAGTAGTAGCCAACAGGACAATATCAAACGCAGCAGTGCACTTGAGACACTTACGCTCATTCTCAATAGTTGGGAATCACTGCAAGTACTGGAAGCCGGTGACACGCTGAATCATACTAAGGTTAACCGCTTCTTCGATAGTGAACTGGAACGCCGCTTTATCGAAGTGCTTGCCAATAGTGCTGGTTGCACCATGGACCGCCGTGAAGTAAACGGCAAGGACGGGTTTGAACTCACCATAAGACATGCGGGCATTGATACACAGAATCGAGCTAGCCTTCGTTGGTCCATCGAGCCACAAGTCGATCTGGGTGAGAAAGAAGGTGTTGCTGTTCAAAGTCGTCCGGATTTTTTATTTCGTTGCTTGTCTAATCGTGATGGAGATACTCGTCCTATTGCCGTCTTCGTGGACGGCTACGAGTATCACGCTGACATTCAAGCAGGTGACACTGCAAAACGCTATGCCATCATGCGATCGGGTGCCTATCGCGTCTGGACATTGGGATGGCGCGACATGCCCTCGGACGACGAGCGCAAAGAGCCAGAGCTTGCAGCTTGGTTTTCACAGCCGCGTGATCGGAAGATGATTGATAAGCTTTATGATCCAGTAGCTTCAGCACTAGGCATTGGGTCATATGCAATACAACCTCATGAGACGAAAGCGAATGTCTTCGACCAGTGGTTGCACGTCTTGGCTGACCCCATTCAATCAGAGCGCGAATATACCAGCTGGGCCATGTCGAGAGCCTTTGGCTTGCTCGATAGTGAAGCATCGCTAGAGCCTGACGCTTTGCGCCAGCGCATAGGTACCTGGTTGCCCGGTGCCTGGCAGGATCTCTATTTGGAAGGAGAGCAGTTGTTGGGGCATCGCGAATTAGAAGATATCCCCCTCGTTGATACCGTCGTTAGTCTGCCGAGAAGTGAATTGGCTACCTTGACAGACATTGCACGCGCCGCAAAATCTGCGGCCGTTGGTACACGTGATCCCATGAGTGCCAATACGTCCGCAACCGCAGATGATGATAGGCAGGTGGCAGAGCCGGGATTGCACAAAAATCTTGCGGTGGCATCCGCTCATCCTTTGGCGCGTATCCCTGTGTCACTGGTGCTACGGATTGACGATACACACCCAAGTGGTGATGAGTATCAGCTTCAATGGCGACGTTTCTGGGCTGCCGCCAACCTCCTGCAGTATCTGCCGGAATTCATGCCGGTGGCTCGTTCCGGAATAGAAAAGCAAGTCTACGCTCCCATCATCGAAGACAGCGAGTCAGTATCCGCATCGATAAGCGCTCAGGCCGAAGCACCGATAGATCAAGCGTGGGAGGCCATGATCGAGTTCACCATGTCCCCTGCAGCGTTATCCGAGCTTGCCGCGCGAGGCATTGAACCACCCGACGATGTAGGCATAGATCTAGAGGAAGACGGTGAAGTGCTTGGTGCTTTGGAGTGGTGTTGGACGACGAGCCGAGTAGGTTTGGTATTAGGTGGTAACGAAGACGACGCAGACAAGTTGAGATCGAAGGGTTGGCGTATCGTCAATAACGTGGAATGCGCATCGCTGGATGCCATCGTAAACTGGTTAGAAGGATAATAAGCCAATGAGCAATCAGATAAAAGTTTCCATTCACGATGGTTTCTGGGATGCGTTTATCGCATTGCCAAAACAGCAGCAGAAAAAGACGCAGCAGCTTATAACCAAGTTTCGTCAGTCGCCGACTAGCTCTGGTTTGAATTACGAGCGCATCAACGGCATGTTGGATTCCTATAGATCACTAAGAGTTGATCAAAACTATCGATGCATTGTCATGGCACCGTCATCGGGTGATGTATACCTGTTGCTTTGGGTAGACAAGCACGATGACGCCTATACCTGGGCTTCGCGAAAACGAATAGAGGTGAATGCCACCACAGGCACGTTGCAGATCTATAGTACGTTGCAGGGCGAAGTTGCCAATGATTCTTCAAACAACTTGACAGAGCAAAATAATAGACGGGCCTCTGACTCGTCGACTCCTGAACACCTGACGAAAACTACACGAGAGGCGCAGCCAGATACTAGTGATGTGCGTTTATTCAATCTTGATGAATCCCGTCTACTAGGCATTGGAGTACCGGTGAGTCGAGTCGAGCTGGTGGTAGGCCTGAAAACCTACCCTGATCTGGAAGCGATAAAGTCATCGTTACCAGATGAGGCATGGGAAGCACTTGCATTGTTTGCCGAAGGGCTGGAATGGAAGGATATTTGGTCGGACTATGGGCCAAATGATGACAAGCCGGTTGATACTAACGATGTAAGCGCAGCGCTGGAGCGCGACAGTACTAAGCGCCGCTTTCATGTGGTTGATTCAGACGCTGAGCTACAGAGCATCTTGGCTGCACCATTAGAGAAATGGCGCGTGTATTTGCACCCGAGCCAGCGCAAGCTTGTGGATCGGGATTGGAATGGCCCGGTTCGAGTGATAGGCGGAGCAGGCACGGGTAAGACGGTTGTAGCTATGCACCGTGCTGTATGGCTAGCTAAGCAACTGAGTGACAAAGAGAGTGTTCTGTTCCTAACGTACAACACGAATCTTGCGGCTGATATTGCCAACAATCTTAAAGGCCTTGCGACCAGTGATGAGCTTAATCGTATAGAGGTAATCAATATTGACGCATGGGTGACGCGTTACCTCAAAGCACGAAAATATAGCGCAACACTGAAGTTTGAATCGCAACTGGAAGATTTATGGAGAGATGTTCTCTCACGTTCAGAAGCACCTCCAGGAAAAGTACTTCCTGATAGCTTTTACTCAGAAGAGTGGGAAAGGATTGTGTTGCCCAATCGTATTGATCGTCGGGATGAGTATCTAACTGTCAGTAGAGCGGGAAGAGGTGTTGCACTTAACCGACGCCAGCGGGCAGCAATCTGGAATGTATTTGATGATATGCGTGCTGAGATGAGTCATCGCGGCTGGAAGACATACCAGGACGCTATGCTTGATGCACGAGACCTGATACAGGAGGAGCCTGACAAGCACGGCTACCGCCATGTTGTCGTGGATGAGACCCAAGACATGGGGCCCGAAGCACTGCAATTGATCAGAGGCTTAGTGCCGGAGTCCAAGAACGATTTGTTTTTCGTTGGCGATGGCCATCAACGAATCTACCGACGTCGAGCCGTTATGGGCAAGTGTGGTATCAAGATCGTAGGGCGCGCACGGAAGCTTAAAATAAACTACCGAACCACTGAGCAAATCAAACGATTTGCCAGTGCCATGCTAGACGGCCTGACAATAGACGATCTTGATGGTGGAGAGGATGGTAGTAAGGACTACATATCATTAACAAGAGGTCTTGAGCCTGATTTCCAACCGTTTGATCGCGAGAGTGACGAGATTGATTGGGTTATACAGCGCCTTAAGCTGCTGGAATCAGACGAGGCAACACTTGCTAGCTCATGTGTAATGCTGCGGACCCTGGGATTGAGGGACAAATACTACAAAGCGATCAGAGAGGCTGGTATAGACGCTGTTTTACTTGAAAATCGTGCTGATAATCAGAAGGTCCCTGGGGTGCGAGTTGCAAATATGCACCGAGTTAAAGGGCTAGAGTTTAGGCACGTTATTCTGGCAGCAATGTGCGATGGCGTTGTCCCGAACCGCTATGCACTACGAGATTCTGAAGACCAGACAGAGCTACGTGAAATGGAACTCTCCGAACGTGCGTTGGTGCATGTGTGTGCTAGCCGTGCAATTGAGACGCTAGCGGTGACTTGGCATGGGAAGGTTAGTGAGTATGTTGGGTGAGAATGCGGTGTAGGTATCCGTTGTAAGGTTGTTAGCCTTGAAGCAATACAAACAATGCTGAACTCAGGTTGAGTTTTGAGATTTATATATTTCCTGAGACGCAAAGAGATGACAATTAAACAAAGGGCTCTGATTGTTTGTTCGTAGTCGAGAGGTGAGCACGCCTAGTGCAGGGATCCTTGCACGTGGATATTTTCGCTTTAATACCAAGTTTTACGTTGAGGCTTAATTACATTGTCGCAAAATTCTCTGAAGCTTAGAACGTTGGTATGGTTCTTATACTCACTCTCTTTTGCTTTTTTCAGCTTCTCTGGAATGACGAGTTTAATGCCGATGGATGCCATGTCTTCGATTGCGTTACTGGCTATATTCTCATCAAGAGTTGTTAGATAAAGATCTCGTGTGCCTTTTTCACGCTCAACTTGTTTCCAACGTTCGCGAAGAGTTGTTTTGGCACTCAGGATCAGTCCTGTGCTGGCACCAGGTTGTCCGCTGTCTATAAACGCCAGTGAAGGTAGTACAAAGTCGGGTCTCTTTTTTGCTTGGATGACGACCTGTTTCTCAAAGGGAATGCATCCATCGGTCAGCATGGTTTCGATATGGTGTTCGTAAGAGTAGCCGGCTCTTGATTTTCTCTGTTGACTTGCCGAGAGCATCAGAGCGTCTATAGTATGCAGGTTATCGATTAGAGCCTTGATGACGTCAACCGCATTCATCTTGACTGGCTCACTTCCCAGCACAATTCGGACAAGTTCTACGGATCTTTTTTTTCTCTGGAATTCCTTAAATAGCTCCAATTCAATGCGCCTGCTTATATCCCTGAGGACATCTCCTGGAGTTGGCAATTGAAATGGGTCAAGCTTTTCGAGATGATGCTCCTTTAGATAGGCAGATTTTGCCATTCGAGCAAGCTCGACTGTTGTCGGTAGCGTAGCGTGTTCGACTACTAGTTTTTCTATATCACCTAGCAACCATGCGGCGATCACTTCTTCAGAAAAATCCAATGTCCGCTCTCGCTCCTGGCTTCTCAAATCGGCTGGTCTGAACTCATCAATTAGGAAGTCAGGGCCAATGCCAAAAAGATCCTGCAATAGGTGCGCTTCTTCGCTTGCGGAGTCTATCGTCATGCATTCGAACTTGATTTCTTGCGAATTTTTAACACGACCGATAATAAGGAATGATGCAGGTAGCAGGTCTGAGAAAGCATCTTTGGGTAGTCTTGTTAAGTGAGTTTCCTGACCTTTACTTGTATAGTTCACTAGCCGGGAATGTCGAAATGTGTTGCACTGTGGCCACACAGTTGTAAAGATGCATTCGCGAATTGGTTTCGTTGCAGGTTTGGTCAAAGGTTTTTCGATTAGCGTTGGGAAGAAGCCTCCATCACGCTGGATGTGTGGAATATAGACACCACCTTGATGCTTATTCTTGTGATTTGCCCAATCTCTGTCATTGTTGGCGAGTTTTTTTAGCAGAATCTGATCTGCCCTGTCAAACAATGACAACAAGAGATCAATATTTCGTTGCTCCTCAGTCGGAGGCAAATTCTCTTTCTTGTTCAAGGTCGATTCTTCACAGCTACAATCCTCGGTTGCCTATAAGATGCAGCTTTAGATAGTCGCAGAAGAATTGCAGGAACATCTTATATGTAGGCGTGGTCAGGTCAATCATGCGCGACATTAGGATGCGTCCAATTGAATCTAATTCGCTAGTCAACTTGCCACTAGGGTCTTTTTTACATGTGTCACTTTCACTGAACCTCTCTCTTGCTGGCCTTGGCTTTCTTCCGTTACTTGCTGTCTTTTCAGAACCCTGCCTTTCATTAAACATTCGTTGTCAATCATAAGGCGGGTTGCCATGACATCCACAATACTTTTCGCTACAGCCTCGACTGCCAGCGGCACAACTGCATTGCCAAACTGACGATAGGCCTGCGTGTCGGAAACCACTTGAGGAAATCCATTCTCATGCCCAAACATTCTTGCGAAGCGATCGGTAAACCCCATGAGTTGTCGCGCCTCGTCTGGAGTCAAGCGCCGCGGATTTTTCCATTTTTTTTGCTTGATGAGAATTTCAGACCCGTCCTTGTGGTAACGCGCACTTAATGTGCGAGCAACATCGTCTTCGCCGAACAGGCCAAATCCGAATCCATTGCCTTTCTTCCTGTGTTTTTCAGCGTAATCCTGCAGGTATTTCCACAGCTTGTCGGATAGCATGTATTTGGAATTTGGGGCTTCTAATGCCAGTATGGAGCTGAGGTTTGGATTAATAGTTGAAGACTTTTCCGGGAATGAGAACTGCCCCTGGTCAACCTGATCGAATACGTTGTTGTCGAAGCACACGATGAAAATTCGCTCTCGGTGTTGCGGTACCCACTGCCTAGCATCTACTACTTTGGTGTGAACACTATAATTACGGTCGCGGAGTTGCTGGTTAATTACTTTCCATGTGTTTCCTTTGTCATGTGATTTTAAATTCTTCACGTTTTCCAGAAACAGCACTGGTGAGCGTTTTGCATCGACGATGTCCATGATGGAGAAAAAGAGATTTCCCTGCTTTTCATCGTCGAAGCCGTGTGCCTTTCCCATGGATTGCTTTTTGGAGACGCCTGCCAGTGAAAATGGTTGGCACGGGAACCCCGCACAAAGTACATCATGGTCTGGGATATCCGTCGACGAATTTATCTCTCTTATGTCACCAGTGTGAACATGATCATCGCTGTACCATGTTTGGTACGTCTTGGCCGAGTACTTGTCCCATTCACTTGTGAAGACGCACTGTCCCCCCATGGCTGTCATGCCGCAACGAAAGCCTCCCACTCCTGCGAACAAGTCAATGAATTTGAACGGCAAGCTCCCATAAACCTTGCTTGGCTCCTTGGCCTCGTTGAACAGATCGTTCTGGAAATTTGAACGTTCAGCCTCACGGGTCAGTATATGGCTCAGAAAGGCATTCTGAGAAACCCCAGTGGGCAGATTTTGTTCCATCCATTCGCAGAAGGAATCGGGGAGTTCTCTTATGAGGATATTCTTGGGCATTGGATGTATCTGGGAGTTAGTGATATCATGATATCAAACATTCCCAGATATTTCATGATTTTCCGAAAAGTTGACTTGCGATCGACAGCTATACCTAATCTACCTCGGATATATGGAAAAACCAAGATGGAATACTGGTATTATTTGCAGTTAGTGTCTGGGCGGGTATTTGTCGGTATTCAGCGCAGCTGACATTTCAATTCACATTTAGACGGCAAGATGTGTTTCCTCGCAAGCCGCATTCCTAGGCGGTCGCAGCTCGCTGGTATGTGGTGTCAAGTGATTTCAAGGTGTGTCTAATGTGTTCGATGTTGTATCCGAGCTAGCTTTAGGAGGAATTCGAGTCGCGTTCGTGAGTTGATGTAGCTGCTGTGCGTGCGTAAAGACGACGTGGGTGTAATGACCGTCTTTGCAGGTTAAGGAGGTGAGCGCAAATTGTCGTATATCGCATTGCTGGGTTCACCCAGTTGAAGCAGACGAGTTCTACTTAACCTTGCCGGATTATTTGCCTCTATGATTTCTAATGAAATCACGAGATAGCGCGGGTTAAGTATGACCGGATCATTGAATTGCAGAAAGCGAAGAATGTTGGATTGGCATGGTCTAGTGATTTATCGATTCGCTAAGCTAGGTCATTGATCAATGCTTAGTGACGTATTAGCGAGTACGAGGATGTGTGGGCATTGTGAGAAAAAACGTTTTGAGCTCATTCCGGCACTGTTGTGGCGGGTTAGTCCGAGTTGAAATAGCTCTGCAGGATCAATCTTGCGAGTCATAAGTAACCATGCTTCGGCCAGGGTCTCTGGTGTTCGGTAAGCCGAATTCAGCAAGTGAGTTGATTTCAGGTGACTTGATTGTGAAGGGCAAAGCAAGTCAGTCATTTCATCGCTCTCTTACTGTCGTTAAACGCAGCGCATCTGAGCTAAGGCGCAATCGTATTTGGGGTGTTCCCATAAATGATCATGATTGCGTCGAAATATCTAGTGTGATCATAGGCTCCGATTCAAAATTGCAATTGAATATATTGCTTTCATTCGCTTCTTTGGTACTGTTGAAGGTGGTGGAGTTGGTATGCTGTTGAGCCGTGTTCATGCTTCTTGTCTGGCCTAGCATGAAAGCCCCTAAATCTCATGCAAATTTAAGACATCTAAAGTGCTATTCTTTTCATTTGCAGAGAAGCCACATTGCAACTCCGTAGCGAGAAAAATTATTGGTAATAGCAAAGGGGAAGCTATACAGATGGGAACTAACTACATGGAGTCAGGAGCCTGAAAACGTTACCGCAAGTCGTTTACAAGTTTCAAAGTAACGCTGAAAAACGAATATTCAAAGCTTTGGATCATGTGGATATGGGGGTGGATGCCGTTGCGCTCCACTCACTGAATCTGCATCAGCACGAATATAAGCAGTGGGCTGAAGCAGATTTTGTCATCGTGTGTTCGCTAGGTGTGTTGGTTTTGGAGGTCAAAGGTGGTGGTGTGTCTTGCAATGCTAATGGTGAGTGGACTTTTACCAACCGATTTGGTGAGGTTTTTAGAAAGTCAGAAGGTCCATTTGATCAGGCTCGAACGGCGCGTTATGCATTGGAGAAACTTGTTAGAGAATCGATCAATAGTCCGATGCTTGATCGAGTCTGTTACGGATGGGGTTGTATATTTCCAGATGTTGAATTCAAAGATCTAAGTTCCGTTGAAATGCATGATTCTATGGTGTTGGATTCTAGGATTGGTGCGCGAATTGATCTTAAATCTTGGCTCGAAAATCTATACCAGTATTGGCGAGAAAAGGTCGAGAAAAGAAGACCGTTGGCCCCTGAAGATATCGCTCAGCTGGTTCGCGCTATGCGACCATCGTTTGATCTGGTACCTCCATTGAGCGTTCGGGTGCGTAACGTTCTGGAAAACCAACTGATACTTACTGGTGAACAGTACGCGGTACTGGATCATGTGCTAGAAAACAACAGGGCTGTGATATCAGGTGGTGCTGGAACAGGAAAATCAGTCGTTGCAATAGAGGCATGTAGGCGTTTAGCTGCTGCTGGCGGTCAGCCGTTGCTTGTCTGTCGGAATCAATTGCTCGCGGATATGTTCGAACGTGAGTTAGTCAGCCACAAGGTTGTCGTAATGCATCATGATGCGTTGACGGATGCAGTCAATTGCGGATTCCCACCAAAGTTTTCACACCTTGTTATCGATGAAGGGCAGGACATGCTGGAGCTTGAAATAGTACTAGGCTTGGATGATCTGTTGCCGGAGGGGCTTAGTGGTGGAAATTGGATCATGTTTATGGATAGCAACAACCAAGGGTCCATGTACGGTGCCATCGATCCTGATGTGCTTGATTATTTTAGAGTGGGTGCCGCCAAGTTTTTATTGACCAAGAATGTCAGAAATACGCCAGAAATATGTCGGCATTTGTCTTGGTTTACTGGTGTGCCATTTTCAAAAGAAGACGAGCTTGGATATGCGGTTAGGGTGGACGATTCGGCGTATTACGATGGGCGTAGCGAGCTTGTGGAAATCGTAGAAAAACAACTGGAAGAATGGCTGGGCACTGAGGAGATCGATCCATCAGATATCACGATACTTTCGCCATGTTTAAGGTCAGACTCGATTGTTCAAATGCTCTCTCCTGATTGGGGGCGTAGGATTAGAACAGTGAGCGAGGCGAGCGTAGCAGTGTCTCGCAAGGGTGCTATAAGATTTTCGAGAATACGGGATTTTAAGGGGCTTGACAGTCCTTTCGTTTTGTTGGTTGATCTTGAATACCTTGAAAAAGGCGACAGGGGCGTCGTGCAACTCTATGTAGGAATGTCACGAGCTAATGCGGTACTTGTAATGCCCGTTCCATATGAATTGCGGAAACACTTTAGAAAGCTGAAGAAGCAGGATCTTTAGTACTACAATGAGAATTGCGACACTATGAAGTACGGTAATGTAGCGGAAGACAGAAGCAAAGTTGTCGATTATCTGGAGAGTCAGCTCGTTGGGCCAGCGGGCGGTGAAAACGAGATTTTCGAAAGCTTGCGAAGTGCGGACAAGCCACACTCGCGCTACTTGATGGGTGCACTGTTTCCACTTGAGTCATGCGTTGAGAAGGACATTGACGAGGAGCAGTTTCACGGCCCCGACGAAAGTGGGGTATCCCATGCATATCAGCAACAACCTGCATCCTGTGGCCTGTCATTGGTGACGACAGCTGATACTCTAACGATACGTGTGTCAGCTGCTATTTATGAAGGAGTGCCAAGCGGGTGGCAACGACGGGCTCTGGCATCACGTGACGATCCGCTTGTTCTAGTAGTTGATGAAATTAAAACAGATAGCGAAATCTTTGATGGTCTCGCAATGGTGCGTAGTCACTGGCGTCGCCATGGAAATAAGAGACTAGTTACGGTCACACTCATTAATAATCAGCAGTCAGGCAATTCCCTTGCTCCAGCTGTGGATACCATTCTTCATCAGGTATGGTTTTCCTGTGCGCCCGTGTCTAGTAGAGTTGAGCCGTATCCGGTTTCCAGCATGCTCTCATGGGATGAGGAAGAAGAGGAACTTGCACTTACTTATCAGTCAAAACAGGTTTTTGGGATTGGTCACGGTTGCTCAGTAAAATGGGAGTCGTCGGAACTCGGTAATATTACTTTAGTCGAAACGAGCTTTCTGCCTAGATACGAAGTTCCAAACGTTACGACAGCGTTCTCAAGTGTGGAGCGGAGTGATGGCATTGACTTAAATGATCAACCTGTTTTAGGTTTAGCATACCTCGCTGACCAGAATAGTATCCAAGGCGAAGTCGTAGCGGGTTTGTCGCAGTTCATAGACCATTACGAAAAGTGGGTCATTGAGCAGGACGTATTGCTTGACAACGAAACTCAATATCAGCTAGCAGCGAAACGATTGTCGACGAGGCTCCAGCGAGCGGTTTCTCGAATGCGTAGAGGGGTGGCAGTGTTGGCAGAAGAGCCTGATGCATTCCGGTGTTTCCGTCTTGCTAATCTCGCTATGTTAATGCAGATTATTCACTCCAGCGCGGAGCGCCCGAAGGGCGAAGGTTTTTGTAGCGAAGACTACCCCAGTCTTGGGCAGGCTGCTTCTGTTCGATGGCGCCCTTTTCAGTTGGCATTTCAACTTTTGTCTATTGAATCGACTTTTAATGAAAACTCTATAGATCGAGACTTAGTGGATCTTATTTGGTTTCCAACAGGCGGTGGTAAAACCGAAGCGTATCTTGCCCTTGCAGCTTTTGAGCTATTTCGTCGCCGCATAGTTCATGGCGATCAAGGTGGTGGAACAGCTATAATCAAACGCTACACACTTCGACTGCTAACCGCACAACAGTTCGAACGCTGTAGCGCACTGGTTTGTGCATGCGAGTTGCTGCGTAGGGAGTCAGAAGGTGAGTTGGGTGCAGAGCCGATCACTATTGGACTGTGGGTTGGCGGGAGTAGTACTCCGAACAAGTTTAGTGAAGATTCCGAGCGTTCTCCAGGGGCGTTTCAAAAGTATAAAACACTAGTTGAAGACTTCAAGCCGATTAACACTTTTCAGCTGCGTTGTTGTCCTTGGTGTCAAACGGCTATTGTGCCTGACAAAATCCAAAAAGATCAGTCAGCCTATGGAGTCAGGGCTACAGAATCTAGTTTTACCTTCTTCTGTCCGGATGCTGGTTGTTGTTTCAATGACGAGCTTCCGATTCAAGTGATTGATGAGGGGCTTTATATGAGTCCGCCTAGTTTTCTAATTGGTACCATAGACAAATTTGCTCGCCTCGCATGGCTTGACACTGCTGGTGCTTTTTTCGGTGCTGCTGGTACTGGCAATATACCGCCTTCACTCATTATTCAGGATGAACTACACCTTATTTCTGGTCCTCTGGGGACAATAGCGGGGTTGTATGAGGCCGCATTCGATACGGTATTGGGTAGTCGCGGTGCTAGGCCAAAATATATTGCGGCGACGGCTACGATAAGACGCGCAGCCGATCAAGCTCGAAAACTCTACGCACGTCGTGTCGATGTATTTCCCCCTTCAGGTGCACGTTGTACGGATTCATTTTTCTCGCGAGAAGAGGAGAATTATGTAGGTAAGGGTAGGTTGTATCTGGGTGTCATGGGCCAGTACCATAATCCTGTTACATCACTGGTGCACACTACTGGTGCTATTGCACAAGCTCCGATTGAGCTGACGCTATCACCCGCCGCGATGGATGCCTATTGGACTAGCGTGATCTTTCACAATTCAAGGCGTGAGCTGGGTAAAACCATGACGCTATGCAGAGATGATATTCCTTCTCGAGCTAAGGTCATTGCCACAGATCAGTCGAGATTGAGGTCCAGTTATAATCCTGTGGAGATGTCTGCAAACATTCCTTCTTGGCAGATACCAGAAGTACTTGGCCAACTGGCTGTAGAGCGCCCTAGTGATGATGCTATCGATGCACTCCCATGCACCAACATGTTTTCTGTCGGTGTGGATGTGGCAAGACTTGGTTTGATCGTTATGAATGGTCAGCCGAAAACTACGGCGGAATATATCCAAGCTTCCTCGCGCGTTGGCAGAAAATCTGGAAGGCCAGGGCTCGTTGTGGCGTTTTATTCCTCGACAAAATCGCGTGACCGTTCTCACTATGAAACGTTCGCCGCCTACCATCAGGCTCTATACCGTTCCGTTGAGCCTACGAGTGTAACGCCGAGTGCGATGCCTGCGCTGGAGCGTGCTTTGCACGCAGCGCTGGTAATTGTCATGCGTCATGCAGCTGCACTAGGCGGTAATGACATGGCGGGACAGTTTGACAGCGCTGCTCCTGATCAGCAGATGTTTCTTGATACCTTTCGTAAGCGTTTGCGAAAGATGGAGCCGATTGATAAGCGTGCTCAAGCCGAGATGATGACCTACCTTGAAACCTTGGTAATGGTATGGGATGAAGAAGCTGCGTCAAGCCGTAATGGAACTGCTGCACTTGTGTTTGAAGGTACCAAGCCTCATCGACCGTTGCTAAAAAGTTTCACACCTGGCGAACACCACAGGCCTGAGTTGCCTTGGCTTACGCTCAATTCAATGCGAAACGTCGACGTAGAGTGCTCACTTTTCGTCACTGGTGAGTCAGAGGTATGACAGGTAAAAAGGGTGGGTTAAATAGGTCAATACGTAGCTCACAGTTGATCAGTCCATATGGAGCGGGTGCTATTTATGACTTTGGGGATGAGTCCTTTGTGATCAAGAGCACTGAGCACTGGCCGAAAAAATCTACTGAAATACGCCTAACTCGACTCGAACAGAAACTGGGAGTTCGAAGTTTTAAAAAGCCTCTTGAAATTGATGAAAAAGATATTCGGAGTGGTAAAAACCGATTCAATTCGATCGAGATGATGCGTTTTCCTTCATGGTTGTTTTGTCCATCTTGCAGGAAAATGTTGCAGTGGCGATATGAAATGGAGAAAACAGATGAACCGCCTTACTGTAACGTCTGTGCTCATCGCTCTCGTCTCGCACCCATGAGATTCGTAACAGTGTGTTCCGATGGTCACCTTGCAGATGTGCCGTGGGATATATGGGCGCATTCAGCTCGAACTACGGATTGTAGGTCGAAGGACAGTATGTTTTTTACTAGTACGCACAGTGCTGGCGGCGGGCTTGCGTCGTTGAGTGTTCGATGTGGGCAATGTGATGCAGAAAGAGATCTGTCAGATATCAAAAGCCCGAATGCTTTGAGAAGTATAGGGTTGTCGTGTCTTGGAAAGCATCCATGGCAACGACGTGAGAATGCTGAGAGTTGCGAGCAAGCCCCAATAGTAGTGCAGCGAGGTGCTAGCAATGCGTATTTTTCTGAGGTGGAGATGGCTCTTGATATCAGCATGGACAATGAGGAAATGTCGGAACTGCAGTTGAGAATACTCAGTCATCCTGATTGGGACCGACTCGTCCGTGCACATCAGGAAGGTAAAGCATCGAAAATTAGTATTTACACTGAAGACATTGTTGAAGATGAATCCTGCGAAGTGCATGATGTTGAGGGGCTTTATTTGACATCTTCTCAGGATTCTTCCAGTTCTGAAAAAACACTCAAAGAGGAGGAGTGGGAAGCATTAATGTTGTCAGATGGTGTGTCGGCAACGCGAAGCCGGACGTTCGTAGCACGCTCCATTGGTCTATCCGAAAGTGGGGGTGATGGCTCATTCAGTAGTCAGAGTAGTGAGCTATTTTTGTCTCTGGTCTCGCGCGTTGTTCTAATTGACAGATTGCGGGTTGTTAAAGCGAATGTGGGTTTTCGACGAGACAAGAGTGACGGTCGTCGTCTTGCGCCGAATCTTCGGGAAAGCTCTAGCTGGCTGCCTGCTGTTGAGGTGTTTGGTGAAGGTATCTTCATCAGTTTAGATGAATCTGCTGTCTGCGCATGGGAGAAGGCGCTGCCGAACGATGTAATGTCGAGAATGATCAAAGCGCATGCTGGCTCTTATCTTGTTGATCGACTCAGCGTGCCAACACCGAGATTTTTGCTCGTGCATACGCTTGCACATTTGCTCATACGCCAGCTGTGCTTTGAGTGCGGTTACTCAGCTTCTTCACTGGCGGAGAGGTTGTATGTCAGTGAAGGTGGGATGGCGGGTTTACTAATATACACAGCCAGCGGCGATTCTGAAGGGGCGCTAGGCGGTCTTGTTAGGCAGGGTGAGTCTGATCGCTTTTGGCCGGTATTTCAAAACTCGCTCCTGCGTGGTCAATGGTGTTCAGCTGATCCGGTTTGCCGCGAATCGGCAGGGCAAGGTGTGGAAGGCCTAAATAAAGCTGCTTGTCATGCCTGTGCACTGGCATCTGAGACGTCCTGCGAGTCAATGAACCTGCTGCTTGATCGAAATATGTTATTCGGAAGCGCAGGCTATAGTGGCTATTTTGAAAAGTTAGCCCAACTCATTGAAGCTGAAATCTTATGAAGATACCGAGCCGAAAAGCGCTGAGTCCGGAACAGGAAGATATTGTGCTAGAAGCATCCATGAGCGAACCTGTTCTGATTACTGGTCCTCCTGGTACTGGCAAAACTGTAATCGCTTTGTATAGAACAAAAGCGTTGTTTTCGCGATCAGAGCAGCGCATTGGAGTGGAGCCACCCAGATTAGTCATGCACAGTCGGGTCTTGTGTCGTTACACCGAAAATGCTGTGGCAGATCTTGGTGTCCCAACCAATGCTATCAGCACTTGGCATTCTTGGTTGCATGCTTGGTGGAAAGCAGCCACTGGGGCAGCTCCTCCAAGTATTAAACCGTTTCACCCCGATTTTGACGCGATGCTTGAAGCGGCTATTTGTCAGCATAGTAAGTTTTTCTGGGGGCACCTTGTTCTGGACGAGGGGCAGGATTTCGCACCTGGGTTCTACGCATTGTTGTATCGAATAAGGCGCCAAGGTATCAAGGCAGGTGTGCCTGTTGCTCCTTCTTTGACTGTGCTAGCAGACGATAATCAGCGTATGAACGAGACTGATAATTCCTCGATTGAGAATATTATTACCGAGCTCAGAATTCCGGAGGAAAATCGCTTCGAATTGATGACAAATTTCCGAAATACTCGAGAAATAGCAAAGTTCAGTTCAAAGTTCTATTCAGGTCTGTCAACTGGTATAGCGAAAATACCGGATGGCAACGGCGGTGATTTACCTGTGCTTTTCCAAGCTGCCAGTTTTGAAGATGAAATGGACAGAATAGCGAGGCATGCGAAGAATTATGGCAGACATCACGTTGGTGTATTTACCTCCACTGATAGAATTCGAGTGAAGGTGGTTGAGGCGCTGGAAGAGCGTTTAAAGGATACTCCCATTGGTGTTCATACCTACAAATCTGGGCGCAATGGCACTGGTGTCGAGCATTTGAATTTCGATCAGTCCTCACTTGTTACGGTGGTTAACCACCAAAGTTGTAAAGGCCTTGAATTTGACGCAGTGTTTATTCCCCAGTTACAAAAGTACAGTTTTGATGCGGCAAATGCTACGTACTTCAAGATGAAGTTCTACGTCATGTGTTCAAGAGCTAGAACACACTTGACGCTCTCGTTTTCTGGGTGCGACGCTGAAAATCCGCCGGGCGTCGTTTCACTATTGCCTGCATCTGATGAAGGCTACTATCGATTGCAAACCGCATGAATGAGAACAATTTAGACAGCTGGCTATTTGTCACTGATCGTAAGAACTTAGCTTCTATTTTGTCTTCTTGTGTTGTGCAAACAGCAGCTAACGAGTTCAGGCATCGTTGGGATTTGCGCGATCACTTCGATGGTAGGTTGGTGTTCTTTCGAACGTTAATTCCTACTGATGCCTTCAGATTATTGAAAGAGCGGGGTGTATCAATACCAGTTGTTCTGCGCTTTAATTCGAAAATATCTGAACAGCTAACAATCGCGCCTAGTTTGTGTGATGAATTTTCTATCGGCTTCACAGGTTCTCCTGTCACCGTGGAGCATCTGAACAGCGTGGAGTTCTTATCTGATGATAATAGGAGTGATAGTGTTGAACGCCTTGATGTTCTGTGGGGCGGCTGGAAAGACAGTGTCGCTCATGATCCATTTGTACCTTTCGGTTCGCAAATCACTATAGAGGATGTCAGCAAAACAAATCTCCCCGTTCTGGTGGCCAACGCTTCCACACTTGACGACGTGTTAGGTGCAATTTGTCTCACTTTAAAAGCTGAGGTCTCGACAGCTGACGAGATCAATGTAATTGCTGGAATATGTCGGGATCTAGTAGATATTTATAACGAAAGGGAACCTGATTGTGCTTGGCTGGGAAATTCGAGTTCTGTGCAGGCAGAGTTTGATCAATGGCTTTGGATTTCGCTTTCTGACAACCTCATCAGTGTTGATTCCGAAACTGGTACTGGCAGCGTAAAACTGCTGGAAGACCTAATAGATAACAATGCTGAATTGCCGGCACATTTAAAAATAGTTGCTGAAAAATGGAAGAGATTTGTTCAGGAGATACTTGATGGTGAAAGGGATTTACCTATTCTGGACGACACGGGTAGTCCGATTCAACGTGCTGCGTTACTGTTCCTGCTTCGCAGAAGCCCAGAACGGTTGACTACAGGAGATGAGCCGGAAATAGGTTGGGTTGTTAGAACTCTGGCTCAGGCATTTTCAGGCTGTTTCTGTGGGTTTATGGGGTTGGAAGAGCAGTTTAAACCGTCTCTACATATATGTTTAACTGTGTTGCAAGAGCTACTGAGCAATAGAAACGAGGCGTCGCTAGATAATTCGATACAAGTCACCTACGAACCTATGCCGAGCAGAATGACAACGAATGTGAGCTTGAATATATCTGGGGTATCTGTTCTTTCGATAGATGAGAGGTCGAATGCAATCATGCGGGAAATCCATGATCTCGCAATAGTGCATGAGTTTGACTTTACTTATGATACCGAACGTCAGGAAGCGGTTCTAGTTGATCCGCGTGGCTCTAAGCCAATTTCAAATTTTCCAATATTTGTTTCTTCAAGTCATTTAGATTTTTGTGATGATGCAATAATCAGATTTGAAGTCTGTTGTAAGTCATTTAAGAACAAGACAGCTATAGGTAAAATTCCTAGAACTGTATTGATGAGGTTGTTGAGTAAAGGTGCAGAGAAAGATGTGCAATGTAGATATGCGATAAGTGAGGAGCGATTATCCATTGTGGCTATTGTTGATGTGTCATCAGCTTCATTGACTAAAGTAGAATTTGTTAAGAATGTAAAAGCCGTATTGGATGCGGCTAGCTCGTATGCTATCGTTTCCAAAAAAGGGTAGTGACTGTTGGTGGAGTTATGTTTTTCTGAAAAATAGGTTGCAAAGAAGTTGGTATCTGGGGCCTCGTCAGCGACAACATGAATATTCAATTAATGGGCGATTGGTCATAGGTTAGTGCCGCGACTAGTAGTTGGTAATCATGACTTGGATTCAACAGCTTAGTGCAACTCAACCCACTAGGTAGTGACGGTGAGCTAAGGTAGTAATGGGGCGAACTTCATTCCTAGCAGAATTGAGAAGCATATGTAAACATCTCCTTATATAGCTACATTTCAATACATAGCTTCCCGACTAAACTTGTTGCACGTTGAACGAAGGACGAAGAAAGCCAGATATACCTAAAGTCAGATTGTGAAGGCCCTGAATAAGGTCAAGGACGGATGGAATGTAAAGTACAGGTGCCGTGTATATGGCATCTTAGATTCGACCTATTGCAACTAGCGCACAAAGTTCAGTGATAATGGAGGCGTCAGACATCAAAGGCTTAAAGAGCTAGAGTATTAAATACAGACGCCTGAAGCAGACGTACACGGATATGAGCCTGGATAACGAAATGCTCAAGATACTTGTTGAAAAAAGCTCTGGCTCCAGCAGCGCTCGCTAGTGGGGCATCTGCGTGCTGAACTTAGTGCGAATATCTGCAAAGCGTGACGAGTTGTTGACATCAGTCAATCTGCTAATCGATAAACCCATGATCCGGAGAGAGGCAACGATGATGGCGTGCCGATGGTTTGTATCAGTGATACAGAGCGATAGGGATACAATGTAAAAGTAGAGGTTTCGTGGTAGTGAAAAAAGCAGAGTGGCTTGTCGTTTGCAAGTTTATTTCTGATGATGAGATTGTTACACCCATCAAACGTTAGTTAGACATTTCAAAGTGTGTGGATAGCGTGTGCTAGAGAATTGATTCTTTACTGGCGAAATCAACAATGGGTATTCGATTCGCGCTGAAAGAGAAGGGCATCCTAACCTCCGCTATCGTCATCCGCAAAATTGAAGTACTTGATTAACAGCTGCCAAGCTCGAATTCGAAAATAGACTAAACAAACAGCATGAGTGAAAACAAGGAAGGCGTACAGGTTGCCACCTGTACGGCCGAAGAGCTGCTTTGCACGGGTGGACTGCGTCTTCCTCAGCGTGGAGACCAAGACGCATTGGAGGGGAGGTTGTGTATTCCCGAATATCAGCGACCCTATCGCTGGCAGTCGAAACAGATTCAGCGTTTGCTCGCGGATATAGAAGAGCACCAGAAGCGTGAAAAAGAACGATTGTCTAGGCCACGAGAAGATGGAGTAAAACTAGCCCCCATTCCCTACTATCTCGGTAGCGCTATTTTGCATCGTGACACCGGAGGCAAACTGAATATTATTGACGGTCAGCAACGCATTACAACCTTGGCGCTGTTAGGACAGGTGGCGAGCAAAACTCGATGTGATTTAGTCTACAACTCACCAGTGAGCAGGCGGCAGATTGTAAGAAACTTGCAGTGGTTAGGCTGCGCTAATGCCACAAGTAAAGTCATCAAGGAAATCTGCTTTGATCAGTTGGAGTTCACGCTGGTAATTACGAACTCAGAGGATGATGCTTACGCGTTCTTTGAAACTCAAAATACTGGCGGTGTGCGTTTGTCTGGCCCTGACATCATAAAAGCACACCATTTACGTGCTGTTACAGAAAGTAGAGTTGATGACTTTGCATTGCGATGGGAGGCGATGGGGGATCTAAACCCTGTGGTGGGCGCTTTGTTGCGTGGCCGGTATTGGCGCAGTGTGGGGCCTCGCAAATTACCGTCGCATAACAAACCCATGGAGATTCGAACAAACATTGTTAATGAGCTGGCCGAGTGTACCGGCACGGGTGATGATATTGCTTATGCACAGACCATTCGCACCCACCAAGCAGGAGGCGCGGTGTCTGTATATACGCCTATTGTGGGCTACGGACTGCGTCAACCGCTAAACAGCGGCGTCAACACCATTCACTACCTGCAGTTTTTTGAAAAACTCCAGCGCCAATATCTTATGGGGCCTATGCCGACTACGGCGAATACAGGTAAATTTGCATACTTCTATCATGGGTTGGTGTGCAAATTGGGCGGCTGTGGTTACCTTAAGCAGCTTTACGATGCGTGTCTGCTGATGTATCTAAGCCAGTTTGGCGAGCAGCATTTGTATAGAGCTTCGGTGAAGATTTTCAGAGTGGTGTATTCGCGTCGCGTCGAAAACCGCAAGGCCGTGCTGGAGCAGTCGGTGGCGGCGTTTGTTAGAGACACGCCTGTGCTGGATTGGATCGCGATGAGCTATACCCCTGAACAATGTTTCTCGAGCTTTGACGGGTTTGAGTTAAAAGTGAGTGAAGATGGATTAAAAGCCGATACGAATGGCATTAAAAAGCGCTTTTTGTTGGAAGTTCAGCGATACTTTGAACTTGATGTACAAGCTGAGGACTCGACGGAAAAACCAGGCGGATCTCCGGCTGTGGATGGGCAAGACTTTGGTCAATGGTTTAGCGAGATGGTGAGAACTCTGTGAGTATTACAAGTAATGGAGTTAGAACCCAGCTGTTGAACCTGAAGGCGGTATACGACGGCGGGTTGTTGTTCAAAATCCCTAGCTATCAGCGACCCTATGTGTGGTCCGATGACGATGTGTTGAAACTCTTTGACGATATAAAAAACGCTTGCGCTCGCAACGAGCCGCATTATTTCATCGGCACGACGTTGTCATCGTGCGTGGATGATGACGCGATCCTGGAGCTGGTGGATGGGCAGCAGCGTACTACCACTTTAATGCTTATCTGCCTCGCGTTCAAGCACGCAGGAGTTGCCTCGGATTTGTCTGAACTCGCAGTTTATAAGGGGAATGGAAAATACCACAATACACCAAGATTGCAGTTTGATATTCGCGAGTCGGTGCAGCAGTTGTTTGGTGCCAAGGCGGGGTTGGATAAAAACTATCAAGAGCCGTCGCCTGAGGAAATCAAGAGCAACCCCTATCTGACGCAGATTAACAAAGCGTTGATTGTTTTGGTTGAACGCGTGACGAGTTTGGAAAAGGCTGCTACCAGTACCGACACAATGAAGGAATTTGTGTCGGCTAAGCAGTTGAGTGACTTTATCTACGCGCAGGTGCATTGGGTCAATAACATCGTGCCAAAGGGTACTGATCTCAATCGCTTGTTCGCCACCATGAACACGGCGGGTGTGCAATTAGAGCAGAGTGATATTCTCAAAGCAAAGCTACTCAAACATATCGCAGCGGCGAATAAGCCTCGTTATGAAGCTATTTGGGCAGCGTGTGAGCGAATGGACAATTACTTTGAACGCAATGTGCGGCAAGTGTTTCCTGAAACAGATTGGTCGGGTATTGAGTCTGACGACCTTGCCAGATGTAGCGATAGGTTTGTGCTTCATGCACCAAACGTTGAGGGAAATGGTGTGACTGTTGGACAGACCATCGCTGAATTGCTAGAGGCGAGCGATGCTCTCGGTTCTTCAGGAAAAAGCGAGGATGAAGAAAGCAAGAATGTGGCGGGTGAAGAAACCAATCAAAGTAAAGCAGATGAGAAGAAGGACTTAACTGTCAATTGCCGATCAATAGTCAGCTTTCCGTTATTGCTTATCCACGCTTATCGAATATACCTATTGGAACAGCATCGAGACGATATCGAAAAACCCGTGCACGGCAAACACTTGCTGGAAATATTTAAGCCACTGAGTGATGGGTCAGAAGCCGGCGATGAAATGTCGATGGAGTGTGAGGTAAAGGGCTTTATAGATACATTATGGCGCACACGATATGCCTTTGATCGTTGGGTGGTGAAGTGGGTCAAGCGCGAGGACGACACAGAGCAGCAACTAGGTTTGGCAGCTACGTCGGCGAGTGATTCTGGCAAAAGCCGCTATATCAATCGTAGCAAGCCGCCACTGGATAAGATGCTGATGCTGCAAAGTGTTCGCTATTACACCAGTGACCGCAGTGCTCAATATTGGCTGACGCCATACCTTGCTCTGTTGCTGAAACGTGAAGCAACAGAAGACAATTCAGCGCTGAAATTATTAGAACGGATCGATAATCAAATGTCGTTAGCGGCAGCAACTGTTACACGCAAAGAGTCGAGCTTTGCGTTGGCTGGTGCTCAGGACTTTGCGACTATTACTTGGGCCGAGCAGAAGGGATACTTTGAGAAATCACTTGGCACGGGGTTCGAACATTACTGGTTCCAGAAACTTGAGTATGTGTTGTGGCTTGAATACGAGGCAGGGAACACAAAGCTGGATGGGGAGGGAAAAGGAAAGTTTGATGAGTTTCGAATAACCTCCAAGAACTCTGTGGAGCACGTGCACCCGCAAAATGAAGAGAACCGCAAGACTCTAATTAACGGAGGTTCACAGCCTTCGGATAGCGAAATTGCGAAACAGGATCCCTCTGACTGGCTGAACGCCTTTGGGAATTTGGTGCTGTTAAGCCCAGGTGAAAACTCGTCTTACAGTAACCAAACTGTGCTTAAAAAGAGAGCGGATTTTGTCGGAAAGCCTCAGATCAGTTCTTTGAAACTGCATAAGATATTTACAGCAGTAGATGAAAATACTGAGTGGGACCCTTCTAAGATACAACTCCATCAGGAAGAAATGATTGATGTGTTGTCGAAACACTATGAGATAAGTGTGTAATCTGTAGTGGTCAAGTAAAACTGGTCGCAGATTTAGAGGAATTGAAATAAATTTCCTCTGCCTTGTTTTGTGCTGGCCCATCGTTGTGCTTATGGGGGCGTATCTGACCGTAATAGCCAGTTATATAATTAGCGACTGATTTCTTAGCCTCTAAAAATGATGTGTACCCTGACTCTGGCACCCATTCAGTTTTTAGACTTCTAAAGAATCGTTCCATTGGCGCATTATCCCAACAATTTCCGCGCCGGCTCATGCTTTTTTTCATGCGGTATCGCCAGATGTGTTGCCTGAATAACAAGCTGGTGTAGTGGCAGCCTTGGTCCGAATGATACAAAA
>JALZUE010000148.1 GCA_023301705.1 Alteromonadaceae bacterium
AAGCACATAGCAAACCTTATTAGAGAAGTATTAAATGGTACAACAACACTTAACTATTGAAAATGGCTGGTTAAATGAAGTAGAGCAGCAACCGAGCTCACATTTTTCAGTAAGGCCAGATAATACCGCTATTAGTTTATTGGTTATTCATAACATTTCATTACCGCCCGGTAAATTTGGTGGTGGTTATATTACTGACTTTTTTTTAGGTAAGTTAACGGTTGACGCTGATCCTTATTTCACAACAATAGCAAGTTTACGCGTGTCTGCTCATTGCTTAATTGAACGCGACGGCACTATTGTTCAATATGTGTCATTTAATGATATGGCGTGGCATGCAGGTGTATCTAATTACCAAGGGAAAGAACGCTGTAATGACTTTTCTATTGGTATAGAACTTGAAGGTACCGATGACATACCTTATACCGAGCAACAATATGCTCAACTGTCTTTATTAACAAAAAGTTTGCTAAATAGTTACCCTAGCATCAATCACAATATTGCTGGTCATTGCGATATTGCGCCTGTACGTAAAACAGATCCCGGAAAATCATTTGATTGGGCACGATATAAAACGTTAATTAAATAGCATTATTAAGTAAAATAACTTAACCCGAGTTCGAGCTGCATATAGGTAATTGTGTAAATAAAGCTAGTAAGCGGTTTAAAAGCCACTAGAATAGATAGATAAGAAAATACCAACGAATATCGATTATTAAATTAATAGCTTTCGGCAAATGTCGAAACTGTTTCAAAATAGGTTTTATTATGGGTTTATTAAGTCTGTTATTTGCATTAACGGTTGAACGCAGTATTTCAGCAAAGTTTTGGCAAATTTCGTTCTACATTAATTGTATTATTAATGTAGCTAAGCGTATTAAATTATTGAAAACACCGATTGATAATATTGTTGTTGCTTCAGGCATTGTTTTGCTACCAACATGTATTGTTTTGTTCTTATCTCATTATTTAGCACATTCAATGTTTGAACTATTATTGTCGAGTATTGTTTTATTGGTGTGTATTGGATGTCAATTTACCCGAAAACAATATAAATGTTTTTTACGTTCTGCTTTTAGAGGTGACTTAAAAACCTGTAATACTGAATATTATGCTTTGATAAAAAGTAAAAACTTACCTGACTTAGGTTTAGGGCAAATACTTATTTGGCTAAATTTTCGTTATTACATTGCCATTATTCTAATGTTTGTTTTTTTAGGGCCAGCAGGCGTAGTATTCTATCGTTTAATTGTGACGTTGACAGAATATACTATTAACGAAAATGATAATAATGACAAAGTTCATGCTTATGAAAAGGTACAAAAGCAGCTAGGTTACGTACTCTTTCTTATTGAAGCTGTATTGGTACGTTTGGTTTCGTTTAGCTATATGTTAGTAGGCAATTTTTCTAAAGCGTTACCCACATGGTTAGAAAGCTTATTTGATTTTACCAAGCAACCTTATGCTATTTTAAATGATGTTGCAAAACAGTCAGAAGACTTTCAGTTAGATGAAGATGATTGTACTGCTGAGCCTTGCTTATTAGTTCGTTTAGCTAAGCGTTCATTGTTATTGTTACTTGCTATTATTGCGGTGTTAACAATAACGGGGATTATTCACTAATCATATATTCATTTTGTGATAAATGTCACATTAATTTAGTGTGATATTTATACACATTGTTCGCGATTTCTGCTATTAATTACAAGCGCTTGGCATGTCAGTGTTACTTTTATAACCGTTATGATCAAATTTTATGATTGAAAATAATGTGACATATTGCAAATTAATGGTCAGACCTTTTTAATTGCTTGTTTTTTATTATCATTATTTTGTTACATTCTTCGTCTAGAAAAGGGCTGTTTTTTTGTGAAAAATTTTACTCTGGACGATCTTTTTGTTAAGTTAAGGTACCTTTAAAAACCTAAAGGTAAGACCAATTTACCATTGTTAAGTTGGCTATATAGGCAAAACCAATTCGGTTGCTTTGTCTTTTTGGTAGTTAACTATATATAAAATAAGGTCTTTTAGAGGAAGTAATGGTTCATAAACCTGTTAAACAAGCCAAATTATCTGATGTGATTTTAGCACAATTAGAAGAAATGATTATGGCTGGTAACTTAAAGGCAGGTGAAAAGCTACCGCCAGAAAGAGAATTAGCAAAGCAATTTGAAGTGTCTCGACCTTCATTACGTGAAGCGATTCAAAAACTGGAAGCGAAGAACTTAGTGATTCGCAAACAAGGTGGTGGAACTTTTATTGCTAATGACATTACTAAAGGCTTTTCAGATCCTTTATTCAATTTGATGTCACAAAATGCCGAAGGGCAGTTAGATTTATTGGAATTTCGTTTAGGGGTTGAAGGCATGGCTGGCTATTATGCGGCAATGCGAGGAACTCAGAAAGAATTAGACGACATTCAAATAAAATTTGATGCTATTGATTTAGCGCAATTAGACAATAATGTGAATTTAGAAGCAGAAGCTGTTTTTGATTTCTTTATTGCTATATGTGTTGCATCACACAATGCGGTGATTTTGCATTTAGTACGTAGTATGTCTGAATTGTTTATTGAGAATTTGGCACAGAATATTTCATTGTTAGCTAAACGTCCTGAAGTATTCGATAAAATGCATGAATACCGCAAAAAACTCATTAAAGCGATTTTGGCTGGCAAACCACAAAAAGCGTGGAGCGAAAGTCATAATCATTTAACGTTTATAGAAGAAGAATTACTGTTGCAAACACAAGAACATAGCTCTATGCAACGTTCTATACGTCGTATGCAACGCTATTAATAAACACTGCGTTTATTAATTAGAAAACACTATGGTTAATAGTAAGTTTGTTAACCATGTTATTTATTTTATACATAGCAACAACATGGAGACTAAGTAAAATTATGTCTGAGCTCCCTAACATTGACATTGATTCGTTAGAAACCCAAGAATGGTTAGAATCAATGGAGTCGGTACTGGAAAACGAAGGTCCAGAACGCGCTCATTATTTATTAGAAAAGTTAATCGATCATGCTCGCAGAAGTGGTACTCATTTACCATTTGAAGCAAAAACAGCTTATGTGAACACGATTCCAACTTCTCAAGAACCTAAAATGCCAGGTGACCAATCAGTTGAAGCGCGTATTCGTGCTGCAATTCGTTGGAACGCATTAATGCTTGTTTTACGTGCATCTAAGAAAGATTTAGAGCTAGGTGGACACATTGGTTCATTCGCTTCTTCGGCAATGTTGTACGATGTAGGTTTTAACCACTTTTTCAAAGCACCAACTGATGCTCATGGTGGTGATTTAATTTTCTCACAAGGTCATATCTCTCCAGGTATTTACTCTCGTGCGTTTATTGAAGGTCGTTTAACTGAAGACCAAATGAATAACTTCCGTCAAGAGTGTGATGGCAAAGGTTTATCTTCATACCCACACCCTCATTTAATGAAAGACTTTTGGCAGTTTCCTACAGTTTCTATGGGTTTAGGCCCGTTACAAGCTATTTATACTGCTCGCTACCTTAAGTATTTAACAGACCGCGGTATTAAAGACTGTTCGGCACAACGTGTTTACTGTTACTTAGGTGACGGTGAAACTGATGAGCCAGAATCATTAGGTGCAATTGGTTTAGCATCACGTGAAGGTTTAGATAACTTATGTTTTGTTATCAACTGTAACTTACAACGTCTTGATGGTCCTGTTCGTGGTAACGGCAAAATTATTCAAGAACTTGAAGGCACATTCCGCGGCGCTGGCTGGGAAGTAGTTAAAGTTATTTGGGGTTCTTACTGGGATGCACTAATTGCCCGTGATACGTCAGGTAAACTTTTACAACTGATGAGCGAAAC
>JALZUE010000149.1 GCA_023301705.1 Alteromonadaceae bacterium
TTTTTTTATTATTCAGGTTACAGCAATTTGATGATGTTATTTATAATGGGGTTTTGACAATATGGTTCAATGAATATAAATCTCGGCTGGCATTACTTTTACGTTTAATTTCTTCTAATGCTTTTGCTTCGCTAGCATCAAATAACGCGTTAATTAATCGATTAAAGTGATGATGCATCGCTTCTCGTGCTTTTGTTGGATTTCTTAATTCTAAAGCTTGGTAAATGACATTATGCTCTTTCGTTCTATCTGCGGTACTACCACAGCAAACATTTAAGTACGCTTCTTTAATGTTTTCATTTTTCTGGCGTATATCCCATAAGCGGTATATTGAGTCTTCTATGGCTTTATTACGCGTCGCTTTTGCAATGATTATATGAAATTGCTTATCTGCAGCGTCAGTTATATCTGCATCGATACTGGTGTCCATATCAATTAAGGTTTGCTTTAAGTTTGCTAATTCTTTATCTGTGATTGACGAAGCAGCTAATGCAGCAGCCTCACCTTCTATTAATGCACGTGCTTGGGTTAATTCAAATGGACTTATCGCATTAACGTTTTCTAGTTGTTTTTCGTGTTCAAGCACATAAACACCTGAGCTTGTTTTTACTTCAACCTTTCCCCGTACTTCAAGCGCAATAATTGCTTCTCTGATGGTGGGGCGGCTCACATCGAATGTTTCTGCTAATAAACGCTCAGAAGGCAAGCGGCTGCCAGTAGGGTATTGTCCTATAGCAATTGAAGATTCAATTTTATCAACAATTTGCCAAAATAATCGACGTTGTTTCATGTTTTTTCCTATCGGAACTTCTATCTACTCATTTAACTTAAGAGCTATGAAGTAAGGTTTTTATTATTGTTTTTACTTAAGTAAAATTAAAATAAACAATGGGTTATGTTTTAGATTAACTCTACTTTAGCTAATGTTAAGGCTAAATTATTTTGTTAAAATATTCAATAAACGAATAACTATACTTGTATAAGTTTATAGTAAGAAACTTTCAACTGTCAATATTGGTAAGTATTAAGGTTGTTTTATATTTATCGCTGTATATCGAGGAATAACAAAATTGGTCATACTTTAGATGCTTTATTGGTCGCCAACCTATTGACACATTGGTATGCCAGTAGTAAATTAACCATGTCTGTATAAAAAACATAACATGACATAAAACTACAAGAGAGATTATCGCAATGTTAAAACAAGCAAAACTTAATAAAATAAGTACTGCTCTTCGTCATAATAAAATGGCTAAAGGTGCTGCAGCAATAGCAGCCGTAGCTTCTTTATTTGGCGCTCCAGCATACGCAGAAGAAGCAGCAACTGCTGCAGAAAGTGATGTAGAAGTAATCGAAGTAAAAGGTATTCGTGGTACCGTTACCCGTTCAATCAATGAAAAGAGAAATACAGCGTCAATTGTAGATGCAATTGCAGCAGCTGACTTTGGTGAGTTACCTGGTTTATCAATCTCAGATATTATTGAAAATATTCCTGGTGCGGCAGGTATTCGTTTAAAAGGTAGCCAAAACGAAATCTCTATTCGTGGTTTAGGCTCTAATTTTGGTTATGCAACGTTTAACGGCCGAACTATTACTAATGGTACTGGTGCTCGTGCAACTAACTTTAAAAAATTCCCATCAGACTTAGTAGACAAAGTTGTTGTATACAAAACGCAACAAGCCGATTTAGTTGAAGGCGGTACATCTGGTACTATCGAGATTTCTTCTTTACGCGCAGTAGATTACGGTAAAAACCAAACAGTTGTTGAGCTTCAAGGTATTTATAACGATCAATACAGTAATGTTGAATCACCAGGTGTAACACCTTGGGGTAATAAAGTTGTATTTTCAACAATTCAAAGCTTTGAAACTGACAACTTCGGTGATTTTGGTTTTACTTTAGGTTATGTTGAATCAAACGATTCAAACCCTGAAGAGTTTTTCAATGGTAGCTCTCGTGCGGGTGTTTGTGCATTACGTGATAGTAATGGTAATGACTTATCTGATAATGGTGGTGACTGTTCTCGTGGTGTTGATGGTGGTGGTGTTAGTGATCAAGCTATTTCATCAGGTGAAATAGGTCGTCGTACTCAAGTTGGGGATACGCCTTTAGAGAATTTTGATCAAGACTCTATATTTTTCGTACCTGAAACAGCAGCTTTTCGTGCTGTAGCTGATACAGATACACGTCAAAATACGGTTTTGACATTTCAATGGGTGCCAAATGATCAATGGGACATTAACCTAGATTATGAATATTCTAAACTTCAGGTTGAAGAGCAACGTTACGAAGTTGGTATTGATAACCGATTAACTTCTTTACGTAATCATGTTATTGCTGATGATCGTACACTAGCATTTGTTGAAGGTACGTCAAGAATCGATTTTCAAGGTGAGTTTCGTACTCAATTAGATACCTATGAAGGTGGTGGTATTGAAATCTCTTATAACCCTAATGATGCGTTAACATTATCAGCAGATTTATCGTATTCAGATTCATTCCGTAATCGTGTTCGTCAACGTAATAATATTAGAACAGGCGATCAATTTGATTATACATTTGATGCAAGAGACTCAACTGTACCTGACGTTCGTTTTTTCAATCGTACTGATGGCAGTGAAGTAAATCTTTCAGATGTAAGTAGTTTTGTAGGTGCAGACGCTTCTGCACCACGTATAGAATTTAGTCGTGATAATGACAGACGTGAAGATGATATTTGGGCAATTCGCTTTGATGCTGATTATGCCTTAGAACATGATATATTTTCTTCAGTTGGTGTAGGTGTTCGTTATTCTCGTGAACATCTATTAGATTTCCAAGATAACCAAGTATCATTAGAGCTTGATGGTACAGAAGATGATGGTTCAAGACAGTTTGATGCTTCGGGTAGTGGAGATATATCACGTGAAGAACTTGATAGTTTAGGACAATCTATTGCAGATAATTGTCAAGTTCAATACGATAATAGTGAATTATTTCAAGACGGCGGTGGTCTAGGGCAAACATTTGCTGCTATTGATTCAAGATGTCAAATTGGTGAGATTTTAGACATTATTGATACAACTGCACGTCGTGATCTAGTTGGTAATAATGATACTGAAGGTTTCTTCGATATTGGTGAGCGTGAAGATGGTCGTAGCGGTGATGATGTTGATGTTCGTGAAGATATTCTAGCTTTTTACGGTATTGCCCATATTGATACTGAATTAAACGATAAGCCATTATCTGGTAATGTTGGTTTCAGAGTTGTAAAAACTCAAGTAGCGTCTGTTGGTTTTGGTGATGCACTAAGTGTAACAAGTAACCCAACAGTTGATACTGTAACCGGTGAAACATTAAATACTTTTATTTATGATGTTAGTACAAATGAAAATGTAAATTTAAGATCTGATACAACTTTCTTTTTACCAAGCTTTAACTTAACGTATGGCGTTTCTGATACATTCCAATTTAAAGCGGCAGCATCAAAGTCAATTTCTCGTTTTAGATTAGACGCATTCTCTTCTGGTATTTCTATCGATGAGTGTGATGATGAAGATAGTACTACTGGCTGTAACCCTGATACTAACGAAGATATCAATGAGGCTATTCAATCAGTTGATGCTAACGGTAACCATTTAGACCCATTTGTATCAAATAATTTTGATTTATCGTTTGAGTGGTACCCAAGTGCAGACTCTGCTGTAACATTAGGTTTATACTGGAAAAACTTTACAGGTGGATCTTCACTAGTTACTGAGCAACGTGATATTGAGATTCTTTTAGATGGTGAGTCTACAGTTATAGAAAATGTTGATGTTTCAGTGAATCAAACTGATGATAACTCTTCAACAATCAAAGGTTTTGAATTTGTAGTAAACCAAAACTTTAGTTCATTACCTGCACCATTTAATGGTTTAGGTGTGAATGTTGCGTGGAACCATGCAGTTTCTGATTTTGTAACACCTGAGGTTGCTTCACCTGGCGTTGTTGATGACGCTAACTTATTTGGTTTCTCTGAAGATGTAGTTTCAAGTTCTCTTTACTGGGAAGGTGATAAATTATCTTTACGTTTACTTTATAAGTACCGTTCATCGTTCTTCCAACCGAACAATTTACCGTTCCCTGATCGAAGTGCACGCTTTACACAATCAACTGAATACGTAGATTTTTCATCTAGGTATAAGCTAACTAAAAATGTTTCATTATCATTTAAAGTACTTAACATATTTGATGAACCACAAGTTCAAACACGTAGTAATGACTCTACGGCAAGTGACGTTTCACGAACAGGTCGTAAGTTCTTCTTAAGTGCTAAAGTTAAATTTTAATCACGCAAATAGTTAATGTTTTATTATCTGTTTCAGATAAATAGTTCATTAGTTAAATGATTAAAAGTGATAAGGCTCAATAATTCATTTTATTGAGCCTTATTTATTTATACGTTAATAACTAAAACAATTAGAATAAATGGAATATGACATATGTTAATTAATATCTCGACATCAATGCCTTTTTTGGGAACGTTCAATAAAGTTACTAAGGCAATTAAACCAGTATCATTGGTTTCATGCTTATTAGTTTTTGGTAGCTTTACAAGTACATCAGTACTTGCAAAAGTATGGAATGTTGAAACACAAAAAGAATATGAAAAGGCAGAAAAGTCAGTTGAAGCGGGCGACACAATTGTATTAGCTAATGGTGTTTGGAGTGACTTTGAAATTTTGTTATCTGCAAAAGGTACAAAAGATGAGCCAATTACATTAACAGCAGAAACGAAAGGCAAAGTGATTCTTTCGGGTCAATCAAACTTACGTTTAGCGGGTGAGCATTTAGTTGTTTCGGGTTTAGTATTTAAAAATGGCTATACACCAAGTGGTGAAGTTATTTCGTTTAAACAAAATGATAAAAACTTAGCGTACCATACACGCGTTACTGAAGTTGTTGTTGATCATTTTAATAACCCTAGTAAATTTGAACAAGACAAGTGGGTAGTAATGTATGGTAAGCATAACCGTTTTGATCACAGTAATCTTGTTGGTAAAAGTAATGCTGGTGTGACAATGGCGGTGCGTTTAAATACCAAAGAAAGTCTTGAAAATCATCACCGTATCGATCATAACTATTTTGGTCCACGTCCAATTTTAGGCTCTAATGGTGGCGAAACTTTACGTATTGGTACTAGCCATTATTCATTAAACAATTCATTCACGATTATTGAAAATAACTACTTTGATCGTTGTGACGGTGAAGTTGAAATTATTTCTAATAAGTCTGGTAGTAATCAAATTCGTAATAATACATTTTTTGAATCTCGTGGTACCTTAACGCTTAGACATGGTAATGGTAACGTTGTTGAAAACAATGTTTTTTTTGGTAACGGTGTTGATCATACTGGTGGTATTCGTGTCATTAATGAAGACCAAACAGTGCGCAATAATTATTTAGAAGGCTTAACAGGTTACCGTTTTGGTAGCGGTTTAACCGTAATGAACGGTATTGTTAATTCACCCATTAACCGCTACCACCAAGTTAAAAATGCAACTATTGAAAACAATACATTAATTAATGTAGATAATATTCAATTAGCTGCTGGTAGCGATACAGAACGTGACGCTGCGCCAGTAAATAGTACAATTAAAAATAACTTTATTAGCCATGACAATGGCCGTGATTCGTTTGCTATTTTTGATGATATCAGTGGTATTGAGTTTTCAGGCAATGTATTAAATAAAATTACTAAAGCGCAAATTAATGAAGGCTTTGATAAGCAGAATATTGCATTAAAACGTCATGAAAATGGTTTGTTATATCCTGAAGATCAAAAGTTTGCATCTAAAGGTGTAAGTAAAGATATTGTTGTTACTCAAAAAAGCGATGTTGGCGTAACCTGGTATGAAAAATCTGGTCCTACTATCGCTTTTGATTCAGGTAAAATAATCTCGGTTCAACCTGCTGAGCATGCGTTATACAATGCAATTTTATCTGCTGGTAATGGTGATGTTATTGAATTAGCTGAAGGTGAATACGATTTAGCTAAAATTAGTAAAATTGATAAAGTAGTGACAATAAAATCAGCTAACAAAGCACACGTTAAATTGAATGTTATGCGTTCAACGAGTTTTGAAATATTAGACAATGGTGCGTTAAAGTTTTCTGATGTTCATATTGATGGTAAAAAGGCAGCTGATGCAGCGGGTAACGTATTTGTTCGTACCTCACGCTTGCCAATGTTAGCGAATTACCGTTTTGAATTGCATAACAGCAAAGTGACTAACTTGAATGTTAACCATTCATTTCACTTTTTTGATGCTGGCTTTAGAAGCTTTGCTGATGACATAGTTATTTCTAACACAACCTTTAGTGACATCACGGGCGATATTTTACGCTTACATAAAGAAAGTGATGATTTAGGTATTTATAATGCTGAATATGTCACTGTAACTAATAGTACATTTACTAATGTTAAAGGTGGTTTAATTAAGCTTTACCGTGGTGGTACCGATGAAAGTACATTTGGACCTCACTTAACGTTAAAAAATAATAGATTAACAAATGTTGGTTTAGGTAAGCGTAATAAAGAAAAAACAGTAGCGTTAATTCATGGTGTGCAAGTAAGCCACGTGAGTGACAATATATTTACTAAAACAGCGCCTGTGGATGTTAACCATACTGTAGGTGAACCTATTACACGTATTGAAAACAATACCTTTGTTAATACAGCTGAAATGTCGATTGATGAATTAAACTTTCCTGGTCCTCATACGGCAAAAACATCGAACAATACGTATAAATAATATAAAAATGTAAACTTAGTTAATTGTTGTTTTATTTACTAAGTGAATGTTTAAAAACGCCTATTTCAAGTTGATTGAAATAGGCGTTTTTTCTTTTATGGGTTGTTAAGCTTATTTGTTTTAAGCTTTCTTTTAGTAATGACTAAATTTGTCTGTGTTTTTTATTTTTATTAGTTCTTATTATTTTGCAATTTGTTATCATAACCCAATGAAACCAAGGGTTTTGGGCATTTTTTCATTTATTAAAATAATGCTCAATATTCTATATCAATATTTTTCAAATTTGTTGTTAGGAGCAATAACATGCCAGACTCTATAAAGTCAGTTAAACCAGGAATAGTTACCGGAGACGATGTACAAACATTGTTCACCCACGCCAGAGAAAATAACTTTGCCTATCCTGCAGTGAATGTTATTGGTACATCATCAATGAATGCAACTTTAGAAGCTGCTGCGAAAGTAAACTCTCCTATTATCATTCAACTATCAAATGGTGGTGCGGCTTTCTTTTTAGGTAAAGGTGTTGGCTTAGATGGTATCGAAGCATCAATACATGGTGCTATTGCTGGTGCTCATTATTTGCATAATGTAGCTCACTTATACGGTGTGCCCGTTATTATTAATACTGACCACGCAGCAAAAAAATTATTACCATGGATTGACGGTATGCTAACGGCTGGTGAAGAGCATTTTGCTAAAACAGGTAAGCCATTGTTTAGTTCACACATGATTGATTTATCTGAAGAGTCATTAGAAGAGAATATTGAACTTTGCGCTAAATACCTTGCTCGTATGAGTAAAATAGGTATGACGCTTGAGATTGAATTGGGCTGTACTGGCGGTGAAGAAGACGGTGTTGATAATACACATCTTGATAATTCTGCGCTTTATACTCAACCTGAAGACGTTGCTTATGCTTACGAAGAATTAAGTAAAATTAGTGATAAATTTACTATTGCGGCATCGTTTGGTAATGTACACGGCGTTTATAAGCCTGGTAACGTTGAACTAACACCACTTATTTTGAAAAAATCTCAAGAATATGTATCTGAAAAGTATAATTTAGGACACCACCCATTAAACTTTGTATTCCATGGTGGTTCAGGTTCTGATGTTGCTGATATTCGTGAAGCAATTGGTTACGGTGCTATTAAAATGAATATTGATACAGACACACAGTGGGCTGCATGGAGTGGTGTTAAAGATTACTATCATGAAAAAAGTGCTTACTTAGCGAATCAAATTGGTAACCCTGATGCATACGATTCACCGAATAAAAAACATTATGATCCACGTGTATGGTTAAGAGCGTCAGAGCAATCAATCACTGCACGTCTTGAAACAACATTTTCAGATCTGAATTGTTTAAATCGCTACCTTTAATTAACAGCTTTAGCTTTAAGGATAATATATGCAACGTTTAGCGCCTGTATTAAAACAGGATAATACAGCAGATTCATTAATTACCGTTATTCAAACTATTTTAACGGGCTGTAAAGAAATTGCCTTTCGCGTTAGCCAAGGTCAATTAGCTGATATTTTAGGTTCAACCACTGACGAAAATGTGCAGGGTGAAACGCAAAAAAAACTTGATGTTATTTCAAATGACTTGTTAAAAAATATTTTGTTAGAAGAGCCTTTTGTTAAATCAATTGCTTCTGAAGAAGAAGATGACGTTGTTGCTGGTAATGAACAAGGTGATTACATTATTGCCTTTGATCCATTAGACGGCTCTTCAAATATTGATATCAATGGTCAAATAGGTACTATTTTTACAGTATACAAAAGCATTGATAACTTATTTGCGGGTGACGAAAAACAATTTGCTCAACCTGGTAAAAACCAAGTATGTGCTGGTTATGTGCTATATGGTTCATCGACATTATTGGTAATGACGACAGGTGGCCCAACACGTGGCTTTACTTTAGATACAACAGTAGGTGAGTTTTTATTAACCCACCCAGAATTATCTGTTGTGCCTGACTGTGCAGAATACTCTATTAATGCTTCAAACCAACGTTTTTGGCATGCACCTACTCAGCAATATATTAACGACCTTGTTGATGGTGAAGCGGGTAAAATGGGTACTAAGTATAATATGCGTTGGAATGCAGCTATGGTGGGTGATGTTCACCGTGTATTATCACGTGGTGGTATTTTCTTATACCCAAGTGATACTCGTGAAGGTACTAAAAACGGTAAGCTTCGTTTATTGTATGAAGCGAATCCAATGGCGTTTTTAACAGAACAAGCTGGTGGTAAAGCATTTGCTGATACTACCCGTATTTTAGACATAGAACCAACACATTTACACCAACGTGTACCTGTAGCCATTGGCTCGGCTAATGAAGTAGATACTTACTTAACGTACCTATAAACGAGTTGATGATAATGAACATTCATCATACAAAGTGAATGTTCATTTGTTTTTCTGTGTTATTCTTTTAGTCTCTTTTACATTTCTACTTTTTATTGACTTACCTTTATGAAATTCAGCCCGCTAGTTCAAGAATTAATTGAATCATTACGTTGTTTACCTGGTGTCGGAGCAAAATCGGCTCAGCGCATGGCGTTTCACTTACTTGAACGAAACCGAAAAGGTGGTGACAAGCTTGCCGAATCACTGGCAAAAGCAATGGCAGAAGTAGGGCATTGCCAGCGTTGTCGTACTTTTACTGAGCAAGATGTTTGTGATATTTGCTCAAGCGTAAAGCGCCAAATGTCAGGGCAGTTATGTATTGTGGAAACGCCTGCTGATGTACTAGCTATTGAGCAAACAGGTGAGTTTACCGGTGTTTACTTTGTTTTAATGGGGCATTTGTCACCGATTGATGGTATAGGGCCTGAAGACTTAGGCTTAGACGTACTTGAAAAACAATTAAGTAAAGGTGATGTTAACGAAGTGATTTTAGCCACAAATCCTACAGTTGAAGGGGAGGCTACTGCACATTTTATTGCTGAATTAGCGAAGCAGTATCAAGTGAATATATCACGTATTGCTCATGGTGTGCCTATTGGTGGTGAGCTCGAGTTTGTTGATGGTAATACTTTATCTCACGCGTTATCTGGGCGAAAAAACTACGCAATATAAAAGTCTACGCCTACTACTTTATAGTAAGCTTTATTTTACATAAACTAGTTTAATATTATTCAGTTAAAAAGTTATTATAAAAAGCATGTTTACCTAACAGTGCTTGGCTACCTTTTAATGAAAACTCATACCCACATAAAGTGAACGTGTTTTTGCGTGCTAATGACTTAATAATTCGCTCGCTATCTAACGGGCTGAAGTACGCTAAATAACCTTTCATTTCATTATTAAAAACACTTAACGTTTGATAGTTTTGTTGACTGTTAAATTGCATATATCGACATGACTCATTTCCTGTCGCTCTGCGTATATCCCATAAAACTGTTTCTTCAGAATTTTCACCTTGCCAGTTAATAACCAAACCTTGATAAGCGGTTGTCATTAAAGAAAAGTTATCTGGAAAAGCAACCGTGTGACTAGTGCTTTGTAAACCAGCTGAAATATTATCTTGAAGGTTAATACTCTGATCTTCTGAATTAGCGGTGTTTTGCTCTTCTGAGCTTTCATTACTTGGAGAGTTTAATAGTGTAATAAATAGTATCAGTAATACGAAAATAGCTAAAATATAAGCGCTAACTTTTTTGTTTCTATTGACTACGTTAAAAATGTTATTTACCAACTTAATAACAATTGGAATATAGTTACGTTTCAACGTATCAATAAAAGACAGTCTACCGTTTAATACACTTTCTTGGTAACCTTGTTTATTTTTTACGTTATCGTGGTTCTGTGGTGTTAAATCTACGGCGGTATTAGAAAAAGAAGGTTCTATACGTTTTTTATTATTCATTATCTATTCCACATTAGTTATACACGATACGGTGGTGTAGTTAGGTTATCTAACGTTAAACCTCGTAATGTTAGCTCGCCTTTATAACTTGCTTCACCATCGCCACTAAATTCAAAAGAAAATGTACTTAACCAGTGAATACCAAACTGTTTAGAAAAACGTAAAACACTTGAAGTACGTGCAATAGCAATAAATTGTAGATTTTCTTTTTTACAATAATATTGTGCTTGTTTTTTACCAACTTCAGCCACTTTACGTAAATAAACGAAATACCATAGAAAAAGTGAAACGAATAAAATGTAATAAATATTTTCCATAATACTGCTTATTAATAGTTAGGCTGTTTCTCAGCGTATGTATAATTCATTAGTAATGTTATAAAACCAGGTGACTGGTTATTAACTTACAAAGTATTTGAATTAAATTCAAATGTATTTAGAGGCCATAGTAACTTAGGTGTTTGCTATTGTGTAAATAACAGTCCTATAGCTTTTGCTAACTTTTCAGAGCGATCAATATCTCGTATACAACTTAATAAAATTGGTCGTATTGTAGGTATTGAAACAAGATCTTTAAAAATGGCTGGAAATAGCTGTTTTTCTTCTGATAGCACTAAACTTTCTAACAGTTGTAAACACATGACTTGGTTTTGAAATGCTAGCCAGTTTCTGCCTGCCATTGTAATGAGTACATCATCAGACAAGTGCTGATTGGTTAAATGCTCGCACAGTAATTTTTCGATAAAAGTGACAACGGTAATATG
>JALZUE010000150.1 GCA_023301705.1 Alteromonadaceae bacterium
CGATTATTATTTAGGTAAATATTTAAATAACAGCGTTTTCAAACCTTTACCTTCATAACGCTCTTTAAACACATCAGGTGTATTCAGTTGCTTCTCAAAGTGACAATCAGCACATGCTTGCTCTAGTTCATTAAATAAAAACGCTTCATCTAAACTAGGTGAGTTTAAACACAATAATAAATCACTCCCTGGTTTCATAAATTGAGGTATTCTGCGTAATATTTTTCCATAGTCTTTTTGTATATCAACACTACCTTTTTGGAAAGATGGCGGATCACAAATAAGTAAGTCATAAGGGCCATGCTTTTTAATTCGACTAAATGACTTAAAAATATCAACCCCTTGAAAAACTACCTTAGTTAAATCATGTCCATTTAACCGATGGTTAGCACGCCCTTTCGCTAATGATGCTTTACTTAAGTCAATATTCACCACTTGTTTAGCATTACCTGCTATTGCCGCCACAGAAAAAGCGCAAGTATAAGCAAATAAGTTTAATACATTTTTATTTTCGCTATTTTCTTTAACCCATTGTCGGCCATTTCTCATATCTAAAAATAGCCCACTATTTTGAGCTTGTCCTAAAGAGATATGATATTTAAGGTTTAACTCTTGTACGTTAGTTTCATTTAAGCTGTCGCCAATAAGAACCTCAGTAGGAGACATTTTACGACAACGATACTGCACCTGTACTGAGCGACAAGGCGTAACTTTATCAAAGAGTAACTGTGCTTGTTTCATTAAAAAGTCTTGTTCAACTTCTTGATATAACGTAATTAATATAACTGGAGAAAACCAATCAACATTAATATGTGATAAGTTTTCGTAATAATGACCTCGGCCATGAAAAAGCCGTTGGCACTCATCAAGTGAATGCCAATCAATATAATTAAACATGTGAAACCTTAAAAAAGAAAAGTGTTAGTAATTAGCTGCTAAAGAAGCTATAACTAAAATATTTTTGAGCAACAGTTTGTACAAAAATACTAAATAAAATAATAGGAATAAAGGTACTTAATGAGAAAGAAATATACTTTTGAGTGAATGAGCCAATATAGTGGGTATCACTTTGAGATAATTCTTCACTTAAGAAATCTCTGTTACTTTTTTTCCAACGGTAACTAACAAATAAACATAGAAGTAAGCCATTTAACGGCAGTATCGTATCGTAAAAAACATCATAAACAAGATCAAAGAAAGATTTTTTTTGCCCGCCGTAAGATATAAATTCAGTAAAGTAACTCACCATACCAAAAGATACAGCTGTAATAATAGATAATGCTCCACCAATCAGTGCAAGCACTGATAGTGCCCTTTTTCTTGAATATTTTTTTTCAGCTGAAAGATAAGCTACAGGTACTTCTAAAATTGAAACTAATGACGTTAATGCTGCAAAGAATACCAAAAGAAAAAATATTGCTGCAATACTACTCGCTAAGAAATAACCAAGTGATGTACTCAATGCTAAAAATATTTTGGGTAGAAACGTAAAAATTAATGCCACAGAGCTTGATGATAACTCATTGGTGTCAATACTAGGGTTAAAAGAAAAGATAGCAGGCAGTATCATTAAGCCAGCAATGAAAGCAACACTAGTATCTGTAAACGCAACCATTTTTGCTGAACTAACAATATTGTCTTTTTTACTAATATATGAACCATAAGTAATAAATATCCCCATACCAATAGATAGCGAAAAAAAGGCTTGAGAGAGTGCATTATTAACCACAGTTGATGTGATTTTACTAAAGTCAGGAATAACAAAAAACTGTACACCACGCCATGCATTATCTTGAAATAAAATAAAAATAACCAAGCCAATTAACATAATAAAAAGTGCTGGCATTAACCGCTTTGCCACTTTTTCAATGCCATTCTTAATACCTGCAACTAACGTATAACCAACCATATAGAGTAAAAGTGCCATCGCAATAAAAATATATGGACTATTGATCACGCTAGTAAAGCTGTCAGCATAAGTTAAATACGTTAGCTGACCACTAACAATTAATAATAGATAACATAACACCCAAACAGTAATGACCGTATAAAATACTGCAATCATAAAAGGTGTAACTACACTTAAAAAACCAGTAATGCTCCAAAACAAAGAGCCGCCACTTAATTCTTTATAAGCCCCTACAGGCTCTTTTGATGCTTTACGTCCTATTGTCATTTCAGCAACCATTACAGGTAAACAAATAAACAAGACAAATACTGCATAAACAAATAAAAAAGCGCCGCCACCATTTTTCGCTGCATTAACAGGAAAACCAACCAAATTTCCTATACCAACAGCAGACCCTGCTGCTGCTAAGATAAAACCTAATTTTGAACTGAATTTTTCAGTCATTAATCAACCCTTGAGCTCCGTAATGATTCTATTATATTATCAATTGGTAATGGTTTTGCAAAAAAGTAACCTTGTCCATATTTACAATTCATACTGTTTAATAAATTAGCATCTTGCTGATATTCAATTCCTTCACCTACTGTTGACATGTTAAGGTTTTTAGCAAGATCAATAATCGCTTTAATAATTGCTTTATTATTTTCTTTTTCATGTACAGTTGCAATAAATGAACGATCAATTTTAAGCATATCGATTGGAAATTGATGTAAGTAACTTAAGCTCGAATAGCCAGTTCCAAAATCGTCTAATAGTATTTTAATACCAATCGATTTCAACGCTTTCATGTTATGTAAAACAACTGCATTTTGTTCCAGTAATGCTCTTTCTGTTAGTTCTATTCTTAACAGTTCAGGGTTAATGCCAACACGTACTATTATGTCATTAATCAATTTAGGTAAACTAGCATTAAAGAAATGATCACAAGAAAGGTTACAACTGACATAAAATGATTCATTAAAACGCTGCTTTAACTCATGAATAACTACACATGACTTTTCTAAAATGAGCAAGTCAAGTTTAAGTATCAACCCCGTTTCTTCGGCTATTAATATAAAGTCATTAGGGCAAACAAAACCTCTTTTATGGCTTTTCCACCGAGCTAAAGCTTCAAAGCCAACTGTAACGTTATCTTCAAGACGCACTATTGGTTGGAAATACGGAATAAATTCAGACAGCTGGATCCCTTCTCGAATGTCTGCTTCTAGTGCTAAAGCATTTTGCACTTTTAACTGCATGCTAGTATCAAAAACTTCGTATCTACCTTTACCTTTCGCTTTCGCTTGGTACATGGCAGTATCAGCATCACGTAACATGCTGTCAGCCGACGTATAATTAGGATCACTAAATAAAACCCCGATACTAGTGCCAATAAATACCGGCGTACTTTCAATAATAAACGCTTCATCTAATAATTTAGTAATGCGTTCTGCAATATAATAAGCTTCTGAAGTACCGTTCAAATCATTAAGTAAAATTACAAATTCATCTCCACCAATGCGAGCTACAGTATCTTTACTTCTGGTAATGTTTTTCAACTCATTAGCGACATTTTTTAATAAAATATCACCTGCATGATGACCCAAACTATCATTAACGACTTTAAATCGATCTAAATCGATGAACAATAACGCAAACGTTGAATTACCTTGATCTTTACTATTTAAAATAGCTGTATTTAAAACATCAAGGAATACTTCTCTATTAACCAAGCCTGTTAAACTATCATGTGAAGCAGTATAAGTTAATTTTTCTTCAGCAACTTTACGTTGCTTAATTTCGGCTTGGAGCTCGTGAGTTCGATGTCGTACTTTTTCTTCAAGCTGTTCGTGGGATTCACGTTCTAAAACAATATGTTCCCGTCGTTTAATCGCACTTGAAATATGTCTTGCAACAAAATTAAATAGTTGAGCATCTTGCTCATTGAAAGTGATATTAGGTTGGTAACTTTGTGTTGCCATTATCCCAATACAATCACCGTCAACCATTAATGGTACACCCAGCCAAGAGTAAGTAAATTCTTGTTCATTAAACTTAATAATATTCTGAGATAACTCAATATCATTACTATTAAGTAGAACCGTAGTTCGCTGATTGATAATAATAGATGATAAGTACTGCGCTGACTTTGGTATTATAAATTCCTGCTCGTCATTTATTTGTTGCTCAGATACGACGAACTCAAAATCCAATTGTTCAGTATCAATAGCGTACTTAGCAATATAAAAGTTACTCGCACTCACTAAATGTGCAATTGTTTTATGTATTTCTGAATAAAATGATTCAATGGCAATACTAGACTGATTAGATAGTTCTGAGATTTTAAATAAGGACTCTTGTAAAAGGTTTGCACGTTCGCGTTTACGTAAGTGTTCCAT
>JALZUE010000151.1 GCA_023301705.1 Alteromonadaceae bacterium
CCGGGGTATGTCTGCGCGGTGGAGATTGATCAGGTGCCAGATGTGTGATGGAGTGGGCTGATGGGTCTGCAGCCGGTGCGTCAAACAGTAGGTGGGTGGTAGTGGGTAGCCGTTTCACTGTTAAAGTATCTTGATGGTAGGTATTTTGGTGTGGTGGCTTGGTGGTAATAGGCAGTTTATTCTTCTTTATACTCCCTGCGTGAATTTTGCGTGGATCAGTGGTGCACGGTTGCGCGCAGTAGTGCAATAGTCGGGTAATTCGCCCGCTAAGTTGTTGAAACTACGGGTCTGAAAAGGTGTCACGAGGACTGAAAATCCCCGTGTCGGCCCAACGCGGTTGCCGGATCGATTCTGTCCCTGGCCACCATTTAGGTAGTTTTGTTCGGCGTGTAGATCCCCGCTTCGATTTATCCTACTACGAACTGCCGACAAGTCGGCCCCGGACGCCGGCCGGTTCGATTCTGTCCCTGGCTACCATTAGATAGTTTGCTTTAGCGTGTGGATCCCGCATCGATCAAGATCTCAACGAACTGCCGACATGTCGGCCCAACGCGGTTGCCAGTTGGATTTTTCCCTAGTCATTATTTGTTAGTTTTATTCAGCGTGTAAATCCCGCTTTTATAGAGTCAGCAATGTACTTCTAACTCAGCGGGTAACCTCATGTCATAGCGTCTCAATAACACCGAATTTTGAGCATGTGTTTGATGATATGCGCAAATAATTCAATATTTTGCGCACATTGTGCGAAACTTGCTCACAATACGAGGAAATGTGAGCATGTTTCTAGAATGACTTCCCACCTGTCGACCTATCAAATCCCAGATCTTCCTCCGCTAGCCGAGCTGGAAACTCTCGAGATCTACAAAGCACTTGCTGCAGCGAACCGACATTTAGCTGAGCTTAAAGGGCGAGCGTCGGTGATTCCTAATCAAGGTATTTTGATTGACACATTGTCGCTTCAAGAAGCTAAGGCGAGTTCTGAAATCGAAAATATTGTAACCACGCAGGATGACCTGTTCAAAGCAGAAGTGTCCAATAGGCTACCAAGCTTTGGTCCTGTGAAAGAGGTCGCGCTGTACAGAGATGCAATGAGAATGGCGTGGGGCCAGATGAAAGCTACGCACGGGATCATAACGAATCGCTCTTTAATCTCAATATTCCAACTGCTTAAAAGTGTTGAAGGTGGATTTCGAAGTACAGGAGGGACAGTCTTGCAAAATTCAGGCGGAAACATCGTATACGTTCCACCTCAGATTCCAGATAATATCAATCGACACATGACAGCACTGGAACGTTTCGTTAACGACGACGAGGTATGCGAGTTAGATCCTCTGATTAAGATGGCGCTCATTCACCATCAATTCGAGAGCATACATCCGTTTGCAGATGGGAACGGTCGTATTGGTCGAATCCTTAACGTATTGTATCTAGCACGCACTGGATTGCTAGATACGCCTATCTTGTACTTGAGTCGATATATTAATGAGAACAAGGCAGAGTACTATCTGCTGCTTCAGGCAATAAGAGAGTCAGATAACGAATCAGATAGAAGCATTGCTTGGCAAAATTGGATTCTCTATATGCTTAACGCTGTATCGGAAACTGCACAGACCACACTTGCACTCGTTATCGGAATTCGCGATCAGATGGCAGCGTTAAAAACAGGTATCCGTGATGGTGAGCTGACGAAAATGTACAGTCAGGATCTTGTGAATAATTTGTTTAGACATCCCTATACCAGAATAGAATTCATCGAAGCTGACCTTGGCGTGTCTAGGAACACTGCCACTAAATATCTTGAAGAGCTCGCTGCACATGGATTTTTGATGAAGCAAAAGGAAGGTCGAAATAACTACTATATCAACGTCCAGTTGGTTGATCTATTGTCTGGAAAGACTAGCTAACTGTCTTGTTGTTGCATCCTGCAGTCGACAAACAGGTAGATGATATGGTGGTGATTCAACGACATACTATTCGGTTTGCTACTGTAGATTTGACAGCCTCGTCTGTGGATATTCGACCGCAGTTGTTGAGGATGATTGAATAGACGGTTTAAGTTATTGTCTTAATTTAAGAGGCCAGTTGTAAATAGTAAGTTGTTTGCTTTCACGTTGATGGGTGCTTAACGTCGCTGGCGGCTTGTTGCAAAAAAATTACGAGCATTCTCCATGGCAATACGCTGGCACCAACATCAAGGGGGGCGTTACAAAGATGAGCAAATAGAATTTGGTCTTTTGAAAACAGATTGACTTTTGGAATGCTTGTCGTTATTTTGACAGCAAGTGCGTTCTTTTAACATCTTGATCTGAGTCGAAGATGTTGTAAGTTCTGTGAGAATGTACTCTGAAGTAAAGCCAGACTCATAACGGCTGCATCTGACTGCATTTACGCTAACGCGTACGCCTTATGCTCAAGGCGACCTCACATATTCGTAGAGGGAATGAAGGTCCGACGTGGCTTTAATTTCGGAGCACCTATATGTCGGAAGCGAAAAAGCACGCGTGTGATAATCGCGCTAATCAGCTTAACCCTAATAATTTTGCCTATTACCAATCGCGAGGTATCCTTAACAACGATGCGCCGCGTATTCGTGACAGTGGTAAGCCTATCCAAAGCGAAGCTCAAGCCAGTAGGCCACAGATAAAAAACAGCACGAGTGGCAAAATCGTGCACGCCAGAGCTGGAAACCTCGCCTCTAATCAGCAAGAACGGCTCTACAAAAAGAGGCAACTCTAATGAAAATTCTGAAAGTCATACACGGCTACCCGATGCAATACAACGCTGGGTCTGAAGTCTATACACAGACGCTATGTCACGGCCTTGCTGCACGTCATGAAGTTCATGTGTTCACGCGTGAAGAGGATGCCTTCGCGCCAGATGGTCGGCTGAGACTCGATCATGATAGTGAGGACCCGCGCATCACTCTTCATGTTGTGAATAACCCACGAAACAAAGATCGCTATCAAGAACCACTAATCGATCAGCGGTTCGCTGAAGTGTTGGAACAGGTCCAGCCTGATGTAGTTCATATCGGACACTTGAACCACTTGTCTACGACGCTGGTTGCCGAGGCAGCAACTCGCGGGATACCGATCGTCTATACCCTGCACGACTTTTGGGTTATGTGCCCGCGTGGGCAATTTATGCAGATGTTCCCAGAAGACTCTAACGATCTTTGGAGCTCGTGTAATGGTCAGGAAGATCGGAAGTGTGCTGAGCGCTGCTATGCACGTTATTTCAGTGGGGCAACAGAAGAACAAGAAAGTGACATTGTCTACTGGACAGACTGGGTAAAACGAAGAATGCGCCACATGCGCGAAATGACAGAGTTGGTAGATCTGTTCATTGCGCCATCTGTGTACATTCGCGATCGCCACCGTGATGAGTTTGGATTGCCGGAGGCAAAACTTGCTTACCTTGATTATGGGTTTGATCTTTCACGGCTTGATGGCAGAAATAGAACGTCGAATGAGACATTCATCTTCGGGTATATCGGAACACATACACCAGCCAAAGGAATACACGATCTTCTCAGCGCGTTCGGTGACCTACAAGGTGAGCCAATATTGCGTATCTGGGGACGACATCGAGGTCAGGACACCGAAGCATTGAAGGCCATCGCCCTGAGCTTGCCAAACAACGCGTCCGGTCGTGTGGAATGGCTATCAGAGTATCGGAACCAAGATATCGTTCACGACGTGTTCAATAAAGTTGATGCCATCGTCGTCCCCTCGATTTGGGACGAGAATTCACCGCTCGTCATCCACGAAGCTCAGCAGGCACGTGTGCCCGTCATCACTGCCGATAAAGGAGGTATGGCGGAGTATGTTCATCACGATGTCAACGGGTTGTTGTTCGAGCATCGTTCTACAAATGAGCTCGCGAGACAGATGCAGCGCTTCGTCAACGAGCCGGAGCTTGCGCAACGCTTGGGGGCGCGCGGCTACCTTCATAATGCAACAGGTGACGTGCTTGACATTGACTCCCACGTTCAGGAAATCGAGACGATATACCATGACATTGTTGGACGGCGTGACACCGCTCGCGTCGATGTTGCCAAAAGCCCGTGGCGCATAACATTCGATACAAACCCAGACATGTGCAACATGCGTTGCATCATGTGCGAAGAACATTCGCCTCATAGTCCTTTGCAAAAATTGCGGAGAATGGACGGGAGACCTCGGAGAACGATGTCGATCGACCTTATCCGAAATGTAGTAGCGGATGCCGCCTCACGCGGGGAGCTTAGGGAAATTATTCCGTCGACAATGGGAGAGCCTTTGCTCTTCGATCATTTCGGAGAGATCATCGATCTATGTTCAGAATATGAGATAAAACTAAACCTTACGACAAACGGTACATTCCCGGGTATGGGTGCCAAAGCGTGGTCAGAACGTCTTGTACCAGTGACGTCAGATGTGAAAATTTCGTGGAACGGTGCAACGAAGGAAACGCAAGAGAAGATCATGATCGGCTCAAACTGGGACACTGTGCTTGCAAATGTTAAGGTACTCATCGCTGTACGGGATGCCCATGCAGCAGCTGGCGGCAATCGCTGCCGCGTCACGTTCCAGATGACATTCCTCGAAGCGAATGTAGCTGAACTGCCAGACATTATTCGACTGGCCATCGATCTGGGTGTGGACCGTGTTAAGGGCCACCACCTTTGGGTCCACTTCGAAGAAATACGTGAAGAGTCAATGCGCCGTAATCCGCAAGTGATCCAGCGTTGGAATGAGGCAGTGCTCGCAGCGCGTCAGGTAGCGGCCGAGCGAAAGCTACCCAACGGCAAACACATCCTGCTTGAAAACATCACGCTGTTGGATCCTAACGTCACAGATGATATTGCCCCAGGTGGCCCATGTCCCTTCCTTGGGCAAGAAGCATGGGTAAGCGCTGAAGGAAGATTTGATCCCTGCTGCGCGCCTGATGCTCAGCGCAGAACGCTCGGAGAGTTTGGCAGCCTGCACGACAGTAGTTTTACGAAAATCTGGGAGGGGGAGGCTTACCAGAAACTCACGGCAACCTATCGAAACCGGAAGCTGTGCCTTGGCTGCAATATGCGACGTCCGGCTGCAAAGCCATGAAGTGGCAAGGCAGCCGCGTGTCTTTGGATGGCACACATCATCTGTTGAACGATAATCCACTCTATTTACATCGTTTCGATGAGGTGTTGAAATTTCACGCACCGGGCCTTGCACCAGTAAACCTTGATGGTGAGGCTTGGCATATTCTTTCAGATGGCTCGGACGCGTACGGTCGTCGTTTCATCAGAACGTTTGGCTTCTACGAAAGCCAGGCCGCAGTCGTTGCAGAAGAGGGCTGGCATCATGTTCAGCTTGACGGTGGCGATACCTATCCCGAACGCTACGCTTGGTGCGGAAATTTTCAGGATGGCAGGTGCGTCGTAAGGGATAAAGCCGGGAAGTACTATCACCTTAGCCTCGACGGGAAACCAGCCTACGATTCGCGTTGGCGATATGCCGGAGATTTCCGCGACGGAGTTGGAGTAGTTCAGAATGACGACGGACGATCTGCCCACATTGACTTTGAAGGGCAGCTGATTCACAGCCAATGGTTTGTTGATCTGGACATCTTTCATAAGGGCTTTGCTCGCGCCCAAGATGAGCAAGGTTGGTGTCACGTTGATAAGCTTGGCCGAGCAATATACCCACGTCGTTTTGCTTCAGTAGAGCCTTTCTACAACGGTCACGCTAGAGTTGCGCGATTCGACGGCGCGCTCGAGATCATTGATGAGTCTGGGCAATCTACTGTTGAGCTGCGTGCAGCTTGGCCCGATACAAAGCTCACGTCTCTCCCCTCTATCGCGGAGGGGATAATCCGATGACAATTGCACAGTGGGAAATTCCTCCATCCACCTTGAACTGGCTGTCGAAAATACCGTTGTCGTCATCGGCAATTGTGTTGCTGCGACACTCGGTAAGGGATCACCTTGCTCCCGATGATGTTGGTTATACAATGCCTATTACTGAGGCTGGCGAGGACTTAGCCAGACAGCTTGGTGTTGTAATGGCTGATCGCTTGCGCACTGTCCACACGAGTCCGCTCACGCGCTGTGTCCAAACAGCTGAAGCTCTGTGCCAAGGCGCTCAGGCAAAGCTCTCTATCGTCGAAGACAGACTCCTTGGTGATCCTGGAGTCTTTGTTATCGATGGGGAGCGTGCTTGGTCAAACTGGTTAGAGCTGGAACACGAGGGCGTCATGGAGCATCTTGTCTCTAAGGATTTTGCCTTGCCAGGAATGGCTGACCCTGACGCTGCTGCGCGTCTGCTGGTAAGTCATATGCTTGCGGTCGCTGAAGAGCGTGCAGGGCTGCACGTTTTCGTTACTCACGATACGCTTGTTATGGCTGCCGCGGCTCGGCTTCTTGGAGAGCCGCTGAGCATAGAGGCTTGGCCCTGGTTTCTTGAGGGCGCATTCTTCTGGCGTGACGACGGACAACTCATGACTGGTTACCGCGAGCATCTTCGACGTTGTCAGGCCACAGAGCTTAGGCAACTTGACGAACGGCACGCCATAGACTTCGCCAGACGAGAAATAGCGCAAACATTGGGAACCAATATTGACGCACAGTTTTTCCTTGCAGGTGGCGCATTCAAGACCTTGTTGACGGGCTGTTCACCAAGCGACCTTGATTTATGGGCACCAAGTAAGCGCGATCGTGAGAAGCTTATTTCTGATCTGACTGCTCGAGGTGCCTGTCAGATTGAGGAACGGCACTATTCGGATGCATTCACAATCGGTGGCAGAATTGTGGAGGTTTCGCACAAAATACAAAGTCTTGAAAAAACGCTGGTAGGGTTCGACATCGCGCTTTCAGCGATTGCTGTGGAGCATCGCCCTGACGGTGAATGGCAGGCATTCATTCATCCCCTCGCAATAGAATCTGTGGCGCAACGCCAGGTGCTGTTACTGAAGCCTCTGGCAAATTGGAGACACTCCCTTACGACGCTGGAGAGGATGCGACGCTATGCTACTGAGCTCGGCTATGTGATCCCACCGCAAGAAGAGGGTGAGATCTGGCAGGTGTTCGATTCCCAATCTGAAGATATGCAGAGTGGGATGTTGGAGCGGTTCAAGCGAATGACCAGTGGTGGTCAGGGTGTTCTCGAGGAGGTGTTATGCCGCCTCGCATGATCACGGGTCTTTACCCTTACTCAAGGGGAGGTGCTGTCAATAGCCCAGCCGTGACACTTTCTGAGATTCCTGTAAGTCTTGAGGTGAATCCGTTATACCGCGATAATTTGATAATACTGGCAGGAGATCAAGCAACAGCCTTGCAGCTGCAAAAACATGATCTGCAAGTGTATCGAATCTTTGATGATGCGCCAGAGTCAATTCAGGTGGACGCAGCCCACAAGATGAAACATTGGATGTGTTGTTGGGCCCTTGAAGAGTTTGGTGAGTTCCTCTGGATTGATTGGGACACTGTGATGATCAAACTACCAGACGATCGTTTTTGGAAGCGTTGCCGCGAACACGGTACACCCAAGTTCATTCACATTCCAAATTACTGGGCTACGGTTAATTGCGGCATCTATTACGCTGATAGCTCATGGGCTGAAGCAATGGCTCGGAGCTTCAACGCGGATGTGTCAGAGCCCAATGACGAGCTCCTGTGGGCATCAGTTCTGCCGAACGATATTAATACTCGGTCGGAGTATTGGTGGGGAGAGTATGTAGTCAACTTGTGGAACCGTGCAGACTTCGCTCTTGTCACGAAAGAGACGTACTTCGCTCACGTTAAAGATCTTGCTTGGGCAGATGAGATACGTAGCCTGTCGGTTTGATGCAATAGGTTGATTGCCTTAGAACCCTGAATCCTCATTGATGCGTCAAAAAAAAGACGCTCTTTCTATTGTTGATCATCAGCACACTGATCCCAACTTGTAGAAAAATTAGTAATGCTCCCGTCAGGTGGTTACTATCGTAGTCGCAATCAATCGTCAATCAACAATATATGTTCACTAATTTTGTCGAATCGCTTTTACGAAATGTTGGTGCTAATACACTAACTGATGTTTTTATCATCATTATGTTTGGTGTTTTTGTTCTTGCGCTAATCATGAATTCAAAAGGAGAGTGGAGTACGTTTACCAGTTATACCGCGACTCTGTTGACATCATTGGGAATACTGGGCACGTTCGCGGGAGTCGTTACTGGTCTTCTGGACTTTGACTCAAGCAAGGATCAAATCGACACTAGTATCGCTCTGTTGCTTAACGGGTTGAAGACTGCGTTTATTTCTAGTTTAGTGGGCATGTTTCTGTCGATAGTGTACAAGGTGCTTGTGTTAACACCGCATTTTAGAAAGGCAGAGTCAGGTGGCTCAGAAACTGGTGTAACCATTGAGACGCTATATGAGGTTGAGAAAGAGCAATCGAAGTACCTGCATGCGGTGGCCACTGCAATGGCAGGTAGAGAGGGTAAAAGTGTGCTTAAACAACTTGCCCAAGTTTGTGAAAGTCTTGAGCAAATGCAGGATCAGATGGAGCGCTCTCAAGCAGGTCAGAAATTAGATAATGAAGAGCAACTTAAGGTAATGCAAAGAACGTTAAACGTGCTTTCAGATGATGGAGAGTCGAGTTTGACGGGTCAGCTTAAATTGACCAGATCTGATGCAAATGACATCGGAAATAAAATTACTGTGGAACTAGGCAAGTCATTGGCCTTGATGGATAGTCAATTTCATATTGGGACTCAACGCCACGCAGACCAAAAAGTAGTTTGGGAATCAGCAATACAAAAACTGGACGAAGTCCGGCTGGATGCTGTTAGTCGTGCTGCGGATGCAAGTGAGCAGCGCAGCTCTATGGTGGCTTTATTGGAGCGTTCACCGACTGAGACGCTGATAGCAGCACTTGAAGATGTCATTCGTGATTTCAATAAACATATTAGTGAGCAGTTTGGCGAGAATTTCAAGGAGTTAAATGTTGCGGTGGGCCGAATGATTAATTGGCAGGAAAATTATCGCGGTCAAATAGAAGAGCTACAGCGTGCTTTTGATATCAGCGCGCAATCAATTTCGAAGTGTGAGCAATCCATAAGTACGATAGAGCAGAGTTCAGCTGCAATCCCTGACCACATGTCTACGCTCGACGAGGTTCTCAGAATATCTCGACATCAGCTAAACGATCTTGATGCCCACTTAGAGGCTTTTTCAGATGTAAAACAGAGAGCTGTAGAGTCAGTGCCCGCGCTACACGGCATAGTTGAAAATGTTGTTGTAAATATTGCAGATTCAACAACAAAAATGATCGATAGCTGCGAGAGTAGCAACCGCAATTTTGTTCAAGCAATGACCACTTCAGTGAATGATCTTAAAGAGTCGTCGAATCAGGTCAATGTACAGCTTAGTGCAACTGCGCAGCGTTTGAATGGCGAGCTGACAGTTATGCTTAATGGTTTACGCTTGTCTATTGAGGAGCAGTTTAAGAATTCCAGTGATAGTGTCGAACGCCTTATCGACAAAGAATTTAAGGACATGGAGGATGTAAGACGTGCTCAGGTGCAAAATATCATGCAAGAAATGGGAGAGGCTTTGACGAGTATCACTGGGCAATTCACCAGAGACTACGGATCGTTGGTAGGAGCAATGAAAAGCGTAGTAGAGGAGAGTCGTCGCCGTGGGATCTGATATTTTTAAATCTACAAGCGTAGATCAAGAGCAGACCCAATGGATGCCAGTCTCAGATCTGATGGCAGGACTGATGATGGTGTTTTTGTTTATCTCTGTGTCCATGATGCGTTATGCCTTAATAGAGAGAGACAAGATAAAAGAGGTTGCTGTTGCCTATCAGGAAACACAGGTTGCTATCTACGAGGCACTACTGAGTGAGTTTGAGGATGACTTCAAAAAATGGGGGGCTGAGATTGATAAAGACACTTTGAATATAACCTTTCAATCTCCTGAGATAAATTTTGCGCGTGGTTCAGTTAGGCTCACAAATCAATACGAAACCATTTTGTCGGATTTTTTTCCTCGATATATGATGAAGCTAGAACCTTTCCAAGCTGCGATTTCGGAGATTCGTGTGGAAGGACATACCAGTAGTCGATGGAGGTTGGAAACCAACAGTGAGGAGAGCTACTTCAAGAATATGGAATTGTCGCAACAGCGTACTCGAGCAGTGCTTCGATACGTCTACGAACTTCCAAAAGTGGAAATCTACAGACCATGGATCAAAGCAAATGTCGCGGCAGTGGGTTTATCTTCCTCAAAGCTCAAATTAGATTCCAATGGTCAAGAGGATGTGAATACTTCTAGGCGTGTAACGTTCCGAGTGCTTACCAACGCGGATGTGCAAATCAAGAAAATATTGAATATTTAGCATATGAGTTCAAACTGGGAAGAATTGTGGGGGCTAGTGCGTCAGATGGGTGCGAAGGAGGCGAGAGGCTTCGATTTAACGCTGCCGCCCTCTAAGCCATTAACACACAATGAGGGGTTGTCTAAAGGCGTCAAGATAGAGTTGGAGGACTTGGATAGCTCGCAGGCGGCTGGTGGGCTTTTGAGTTACAAGGGCAATCAGGTGCTGGTTTACATTCCTGACCAAGGAAACAATCTTGCAGGTGTCCTGAAGAATCCAGAGAGTGGAAAGAAGTTTCATGTGAGCCATTGTTCGACTCTCGATTGGATGCAAGCCCAGAACAATAACCATCGATACGTCGCCACCAACGATACATCGGGGATGTTTGATCTTACGGGTGGCAAAGGGACGGAGAAAGCCAGAGGAGAACTTTCGGTATGTAAAAACTGCCTGAAACACCTCAACTATCAGGACTACCGAGGGCGGAATCACGAGCAAAAAAAGATTTTTAATAGCTTCAGTCTTATTGAGTTCTTCTCTACTTATAGTTCGCTTTTCAAACACCCGTATACCCGCTCTGGGCGAGTACGTCGAAATCACGCTCAAGCAGTTGGCGAGACGCAGGGGGAGTGGTCCGCTTCTCAGGCGCCAACAGTGTGCAGCAACTGTGCAGTGAGGCTACCCAAATACGTTAATACGTTGAGTCAGAATGGTGGAGAGCAATCCGCCCCTACGACACATTTGTGTGTTGACTGCAATCGCCGAAAAAACTGGCATGACGCAGAGCCTGTCTTAATTGATGATATGCGGGCGATTACTAGGCAGCGGCGCGAACAAGGGCTGCTACAGGATATTGGTACCTGGAAAGAGGCGTACGAGCTGGCTGATCCCGCTTTCCATGGTTTGATGAAAATATATGAAAGACAAGGGCGCAGCGTTCCGGAGGTTGGTCATCCACTGACGGACGACAACGGCATGGTTTTGGAACCTGAACTCGCTTTAGCTTGGGAGCTTCAGCGATCTGGTGTCGTTGCAACAGAGGCTGAGCAAGCTCAGTATGAATCTAATGAATGGGTGGTACTAACGCTAGCTCAAGCTCTAATGGAGAGTCAGGAAGACCACTAAATATGCACCGCATAAAAATTGTTTGCGTACTCTGTATGGTTTCCAGTCGACTCAGGTGCGCTTGCCGTTTACCATGCAGTAACGATTAATCAATAGCCACATCAGATCAATGAGCTTAGAAGCCAGATACGTCCCCGGTATGCGCATTGCATTGCGTGATGCAGAATGGCGTATTGATAGAGTAGATGTCCCCAGTCACGGCGGCATGCTACTCACCTGTACTGGTCAAAGTGAGTTGGTGCGAGGGCGCACTGGCCGATTTTTGACCGATCTAGAGCGTAACCCTGAGATACTGTGAGCTTTCGGCGTCAACGCGCAAACTTTTCGATTATTGGTCTATCAGCGATTCTTACTTGCCCACCGGATAATTCCATGGCATCCATTTTTCAGGC
>JALZUE010000152.1 GCA_023301705.1 Alteromonadaceae bacterium
ATTTTCACTATCATTTACATGAAATTGACATTTTTTAATTAATTTATGCATAAATTTTTATTTATTATTGGTAATACCTCTTCAAGGTGGTTATATTAACGGAAAAATTTTAAGCTGCTTTTGGAAGTATTAATAAAGCAAGTTAAAATACGAATTAATTGAAGTAATAGAGAATAGCTATGTCGAACCAAACTGATGATCTACGCATAAAAAACATTAAAGAATTACTGCCGCCAATTGCTTTATTAGAGCGATTTCCTGCAACTGAGCGTGCATCTAAAGCCGTTATTGATGGCAGAGAAGCTATTCATAACATTTTGCATAAAAATGATGATAGATTATTAGTTGTTATTGGTCCTTGTTCAATACATGATCCTGTTGCAGCCTTAGACTATGGTCAACGTTTAGTTAAGCTTCGTGAAAAATATGCAGATACATTAGAAGTAGTTATGCGTGTTTACTTTGAAAAGCCACGTACAACTGTTGGTTGGAAAGGGCTAATTAATGACCCTTATTTAGATGATAGTTACCAATTAAATGATGGTTTACGCCTTGGTCGTAAATTATTACTTGATTTAAATGATTTAGGTTTACCTACTGCAGGTGAATTTTTAGATATGATTACACCGCAATATACAGGTGATTTAATGTGTTGGGGTGCTATTGGTGCTCGTACAACTGAAAGCCAAGTACACAGAGAATTAGCATCAGGTTTATCTTGTCCTGTTGGTTTTAAAAATGGTACTGACGGTACAATTAAAGTTGCTATTGACGCTATTGGTTCTGCAAGTTCGCCACATCACTTCTTATCAGTGAATAAATACGGTAATTCAGCAATTGTTGAAACAACAGGTAACGGTGATTGTCATATCATTTTACGTGGTGGTAAATTACCAAACTTTGATAAAGAAAGTGTTGACGCTGTTATCGCTCAATTAGAAAAAACTGATGCAACAACTAAGCTAATGGTTGATTTTAGCCATGCAAATTCAAGTAAGAAATTTGAAAACCAAATGAAAGTTTGTACTGACGTTTGTAGTCAAATTGCTGGCGGAAACGACAACTTATTTGGTGTAATGGTAGAAAGTCATATTCATGAAGGTCGTCAAGACTTAGTGATAGGTCAAGAACTTAAATATGGTCAAAGTATTACTGATGCATGTATTGGTTGGGGTGACACTGAATCATTATTAGCTGAGCTTTCTGAAGCGGTATTAGCAAGAAGAGCTAAGTAATTAATTGTTAAGTTATTTCATCGTTTACCTTATCAACAGGTAACTTTAGAAATAAATCAAAATCTTATAAAAAAGCCACTTAATTTATTAAGTGGCTTTTTTATTGTTATTAATTTTAAAATACGGTTTAAATTTTCACAAATAAAATGAGTATTTAAATTAAACCTTACTGTTAGTGAATTAGCCTAATTAAGCTAGCGTTTGCAATATACATTTATTTAAAGGTAAGTCCTGTATTTATTTCTTGTTTAACACAATAAAAATACCACCTAATACCAATACTAAAGCAATAACCAGTGAAAGTGTTAAGGGCTCATTAGCAAAAACAACACCACCTATTGTTGCAATAATAGGTACAAGCAATTGTAAAACACCTGCTTGTACTCCTGTTAAGTACCGTAAAGCAATAAACCATAAAAAATAGCCTAAACCACTAGTAATGGCGCCAGACATAATCGCTAATAATAAACCTTTCTCAGTAATCGTGACTTGATTAAATGTAAAAACGAACGTTAATACGATTAAAGGAATTGTCAGTAAGAAGTTTAGTGTAGTGGTTTGTAATGGCTCGGTAGATTTTTTACCACTAATTGTATAAAGTCCCCAAGCAACACCAGCTAATGCCATAGGAAGAAAGGCAGAAAAAGAAGGCGTTGATATCGCCGGGTATACTAAAATCACTAAACCAGAAAAAGCGATAATTAAACCGAGTACTTCGTTTGGTAAAACGCGCTTAGTCGCTAAAAAGTGACTTAATAATAACGTTAATTGTACACATGCAAATAAAATAAGCGCACCAGTACCTGTTGCTAAACTTATATAGGCGTATGAAAAGCCTATAGCATAAATAAACAAGTAAATAGCGGGTAACACTTTGCTGGGCAAGCTAGGAGATAACAGTGTAGTTCTAAGACAAAAGGGGGCTTTTGGGGTTGTGGTTTGAGAAACAGCGCAATGTGTTTTTGATGAATGACGTCGCGTGATAAAAAATAAAACCAACAGCGTAATAGCACCAGATAATAAACGAATATTGGTGAAGCTAGCAGCGTCAATATTATTGTTATTCAATGCTAGCCTACATAAAACAGAATTGCCCGCAAATGCAATAAGTGCAAGAGAAGTATAAAAAATTGGTTTGAGTAAACTACTCATAATTACGATGGCCTTTAATATTTTATAGGGAGCAAGGTTCAATAAACGCTAGATTATTATACTGATAAAATATATAAATAACATGAATAAAAACAATTGATAAAGCGCACTTTTAAACATATATGGTAAATAATATTTTAGGTTTTATTCATATCACTTTATATTATTCACAGGTGGCGTCGCTTTCAGTAAACCACTAATATATTATAAGGTGATAGGTTTCTTTTATTAGTATAATTTAACTCACTAATATGATTATCAATTAAAACTACATTAGGTTTATTTAACGTATGAAACAGCAGGGTTTTTTTTCTTTAGCATTTTCTAAGCAGGTTGCGCCTAAGGCGTTAAAAGTTGCATTATTCGTAGGCACTATGCTTGCTTTGATTAATCATAGTGAAAAAATAATAGCAATTACATTCACTCAACAAGACATTTTTAAAATATTTCTTACTTATCTAGTTCCTTATGGTGTTTCAACTTGGTCTGCTGTAGAAGCAATTAAAAGTAGTCGGGCTAAAAGTACCTCAGAGTAATATTAATAAGCCTTTATCGTTTAACATGACAACAATAAAGCTTACTTGTTAATTAGTACTTTCTTAAATAATATTTGATAATACACATGTCCATTATTCAATATTCACCCAGTTGGTCAAAACAAGTCACTGATATTTTTTATCAATCAGTGCATGCCATTGATCATTCAATCTATTCTTGTGCTCAAAAAAAAGCTGTGGGCACCTTTACCTATTCCATATGAACACTGGCAAAAGCGGTTAGCAGAGACTAAACCTTTTTTATATATATTTGATGATACGCTTATAGGATTTATTGAATTATTACCAACAGGGTATATTGATTGTTTTTATGTTAAACCTGAATACCAAGGTAACTCTGTAGGCAAAAATTTGCTGATATATGTAATTAAAATGGCTGAAAGTAACGGTATAAAAACATTAACTGTTAACGCATCTATTATCGTTAAACCATTATTTGAGAAATTTAATTTTGTATTAAAGAGTAAGAATGAACACAGAAGAGGCAATGAAATATTGATTAACTATACAATGAGTTTATCGTTAATATGAGCACTATACTCTTAACAAATAATAACTGACAACAGAAGGGAGTTTTTACTATGGTGGTTAAGTTTTCAGGGGAGCCATTAACTCGCTGGAACGGTACAAGAAACATGACATTAGAAGAAGACTTCTATTTTATTGATAAAGATAATAAAAAATGGAATGCTCCTAAAGGTAGTTGTATTAATGGTGCAACTATACCAAGAGTTCTTTGGGCGTCTGTAGGTTCACCATATACAGGTTGTTATCGCAGAGCTTCGGTGATTCATGATGTAGCTGTAGGTGAATTATGTAACCCTAAGGTGACGAATAAACAACGAAAACTAGCAGATAAAATGTTTCATGAAGCTTGTCTGCATGATGGCTGCAATGAAGAGTTTGCGTTTATTTTGTATATTGGCGTTAGAATTGGTGCTTGGACAATACAACTGGGCAAGCTGTTTCAAGTGGGAGAGCCTTCTGAAATTGGTTTAAGGAAAATGAGCCCCGAAGATACTTTTATTTCAATGAAGTTTTGGCACCTTGTTGATATAGTCAAAAGCAGTGATAACTTAACTAACTTAGATGATTTAGACAACGTTATTGATAAATTTTTAGGTATCTAATGATGTTGGTTTTAACGTTTTTATTAAATTTTATACATTCATGATAAAGCTAAATAAAAAATATGTGTGTTTAATTTTAACCGTGTTCATTGCTTTTTTTTCGGTATATTTTGTTGCGGCTAAAATTGTAGATAAACACAATACTATTAGCCCTTTTACTTCTGATGGTTGTAGTGTATTTCCCGATGGTACACGTCAAGATCAAACGTTATGGATGTCTTGTTGTGTTGCACATGACTATGCATATTGGCAAGGAGGTAGTTACTTACAACGCCTAAAAGCAGATCAAACATTGAAACAATGTGTTGAAAATTCAGAACAGCCAGCTATTGCTACCATTATGTTCGTTGGGGTGAGGGTAGGCGGTAGCCCATTATTTCCTACATCGTTTAGGTGGGGTTATGGCTGGGGTTATCCCCGTTGGTATAAGCATGTAAATAAAATGAAATAAAAAAATCAGTAAATAGTTTAGTAGAATAATAACCGTAAAATATTAACAAACCTTAGGTACTAGGATAAATAATGAAAGGAATTACAGGTATAAACCATATTGGTTTACGCGTAAGAAGTTTAGCCGTTTCGAAAGCGTTTTATGAAACGTTAGGCTTTCAGTTTATTGCTGGGCCTATTGGACCTGAGCCAGTAGCTATTGTAATACACCCTTGTGGCGTAAACATTAATCTTATTTTAAATGCATCTCAAAGTAGCCCAGAAAGTAATGTGCTTATGGAAAGTGAGCTTAAATATCCTGGTTACACCCACGTAGCGCTTGAGATAGAAAACTATGATATTGCTATACAGGAAATAAAAGCTTTAGCGATTAAAGTGACTGGCGAAGTTGAATACAACGGTGCCAAATTCTTTTTTATTAGAGATCCCGACAGCAATGTTATTGAGTTTCATCAACCAGCACGTTAGCTTTTTGTTTTCTTGTATTTAAATTAAAATTGTCATCATTAATTGTGATGACAGTACATATATGTTTAACATCCTAATATGTACTGTCATTAAATCTACCTACTACGCTTATTACTTTAGAATAAGTTTAGAAACGGTAACTTATTGTTAGCTCTGCATTTCGTTCAGCGCCAGGTAACCCACCCAAGAATAACGCATTACTGTAATAATACTTATCACCCAAATTACGAATGTTAAGCTGTGCATTCCAGTTTTCACTTTCATAACTTACCGCAGCATCAATAACAGAATATGAGTTAACATAAGCTCTGTCTATGCCAAAGCTTGATGATTCAATAGAACGTTCATCTTCGTAATTAATACCTAAACTTAATTTTAATGGGTGAGTGAACACACCAAAATTATTTGAATAGGTTAACCATGCACGAGCAAACCGTTTTGCTAAACCTTTTGTTGGTTCATCGCTTTGACTGGCACTACCACTTCCTGGTTCAGTGACAGGGTCTTGATAGGTTGCGTTAACATTCATTGCCCACTTTTCATTAATATCAAAGTTTAAGTCAAACTCAACACCTCTGGTACTGTCATTTTCATCAAATAAAAATTCAGATACACTGATATTAAAAGAAGGATCATCTGGGTTATCTTCAAATTCTGGGTTGGTGTAGCGAATATTTGTACGTGATGTTTCAAATAATACAATAGACCCAAGTAATTGCTCGTCTAATGCAGTAAAACGAACACCAATATCAAACGACTCAGATTCTGTATCAGGTGCATTGTCAAACGCTTCAATTCTACCTAATACGCTTGCTGCTGTTCGGCCTTTGGCAAAGTTTACAAATGTAGATACATTTTCGGTGATACGATACGTTAAGCCTACATTATAGGTAAAACCAGAGTCATCAAAATCAAAAGACTCACGCTCAGTTTCATCTAATGTTAAGTTTTCATATTCTTGCTTTACACCACTCACAGCAACAGCAAACCGGCCTATTAATGCCTCGTTGAAGTGTAATATTTCTTGAATATTAATACCCCATGCCTTAATGTCTTTATCGTATTTAGAACGTAATGATGCGCCATTTTCTTCGTCAATAAAGTCTTCGAAACTGCCTGTAGGGAAGTTAGGGTTACGAATATCGAAAATGTAAGGTACAGGGAAGCTACGAGAATCATCGGCATCCCAAATAGATAATTGTTGAAAACTAATGTCTCTATTTTCATAATTAAAAGTGACTAAGTGTTCACCATTAATCCAGTCTAAATTCCATACATTTGATAAGTCAAAGAAATATTGAACAGTGTCTTCAGATGCCGTAATGTTACGATATTCTTGGCGTCGAGCTGCGTACTCAAAAAGTTCACCATCAACCACTAATGGTGCACGCGGTTCAAGGTTAGTCACACCATTTCGTTCAACATATACATAGTTATATGCACTAGTTTGACGAATATAATCAGTATCATAAGTGCGATATAGTAACTGTTGTGATAATGCCCAATTGTTCCCTAAATCACCATCATGTCTTACTTTTATTCTAAACTCTTCTCCATCATTTGGGGTACTAAGCGGAGAAACTAAACTTGTATCATTGCCTAAAGCAAAAGGTTGAATACCATCATTACTTTCTATTGAGTCAGCTAATATTTGTATTTGTTCATCAGTTAACTGAAGTCCACCTTCAGATAATTCACCATTAGGAATGTCACTCGCTGTAATATCTCCAGCTTCTAGGTTGAAAAATGATAAATCAATTAATCTTACCGGGTCACCAACTGAATCAATTTGTATAGCATCATCAATATAAGCTGCAGACAGTGTGATTTCATGGTTGTCTGATACTTTATAGAGTAAAGAAGCATAGATTTCAGAACGTTCAGAGCTTCTATCGCGGTAACCATCAGAGTCTTCATGATTCAATACTAGTCTATAAGCTAAGTTATCAGTTAACTTATCTGTTGCGTCAAAAATAAAGAATATGAGTCAAAGCTGCCAACAGATGCACGAGCTTCAAAAGAAGGCGCAAATTGCGGCTTTTTCTCAATTAAATTAATAATGCCGCCAGCAGCACCAGTGCCGTATAAACCAGTAGCAGGGCCTTTTAAGATCTCAATACTTTCTACATTGGTAAGAGAGCGAGTAGGGTTATAGTTATTGTCTAAGTCTGCACCAGCATATACACCATCTATAGTGAAATTAACGCCTAAACCACGTAATGATAAATTATCACCAATACCATAGTTATTACCACTTTGTGTTAAACCACTGACATTTCTAATTGCGTCTTGTAGTGTATTTTGTCCTTGTTCTAGTAGTAATACTTCATCAACAACAACAATAGGTGCGGGTGTTTCTAATAAAGTTAATGTTGATTTAGTTGCCGTACCTGATTCTAAAATTAAACGGTTATGGCGCCCATAAACGGTTATTTTTTCCATTTTTTTATCAGTGTTAGTAACCACTGAGCTTTCTTCCTGAGTTTTTTCGTTTGTTTGTACAGCCGCAAAAACTGTTTGTGTTACTGCTGTCATGCTTAGTGCTAATGAAATAGCAACGGATACTTTATTAAATGACCTATTCATGAGTTCTCTATAATCTAAATGATAATTGTTACTTTCTGTGATAATTATAACGGAGTTGTGATAAGTGAATCAACAAAAACTTAATGCGAATTGTTTTTGTTTGCATTTGTTAGATTCTAAGTTTATAGTCGATTTACTAAATAGAAATGTCATGTTTTTTCAATAAAACTAATTCAATACAGCAAAATAGGTCGTTCACCTTGTATAGTAAAAACCTTAAAATAGGTAGTCGGTTAACCTTTCAATTAGTTAATATCAGATACCGACGATTAATGTTACCTGCATTTGTTATGGTATTTTTTATTGAGCCTAGTACGCGAAATATTACTGTAGGGGTGCTAAGTGATGCTTTTTTACAGGTATCTGCTTTTGTTGCAGCAACACTTGCTCTGTATTATTTAATCGCTCACCACATACAGAAGTTTATTCCTGCTCATTTAATTAGTAAGCATAAATTGATAGAGCTAACGGGTGCTGCTTTTTTAGGAGCATTACCCGGTTGCGGTGGAGCAATTGTTGTAATAACACAGTTTACACGTGGAAATTTACGTTTTGGCTCAGTGGTTGCCGTATTAACCTCTACTATGGGTGATGCTGCTTTTTTATTAATTGCACAACGACCAGTAGATGGCCTAATTATTATGCTACTAGGTTTTTCTGTCGGAGTTATTTCTGGTTGGGTAACCAATAGCCTTCATACAGATGACTTTTTACGTCCTAAAAAGCTAACTGCAACAATCACTAAAAAGCAGAAACACAAGGCGTCGCCGCTACAAATTAGTGCTTGTTATACGTCTTATTATTTTTGGAAAATAGCGCTTATTCCTACGTTTATTATTGCAGTACTGTTTTCATTTCAATTAGACCCCAACGTATTATTAAATATGAAGACTGGAAGCATTGAAATAATTGGTGCCGTTGCTGGTTTTATTACACTCTTTTTATGGTCTATTTCATCAAAAGGCAGCTCATACAAAGATGTGACGAGTGAAGAGCACTATTCGGTCAAAAGTAACTGGATCATGAGAGCGGCTCTGGATACACAATTTGTCACCAGTTGGGTTGTGGTTGCTTTCTTAACGTTTGAATTAGCAATTGTATGGACAGGATTAGACCTAGCTTCTGGATTTCAAAACTTAGGTGCTTTTAGTGTGTTATTGGCAATTGTTATTGGTTTACTGCCTGGGTGCGGACCACAAATTTTAGTGACCAGTTTATATTTACAAAATACTATACCTTTTTCCGCACAAATAGGTAATGCTATTAGTAATGACGGTGACGCCTTGTTTCCTGCTATTGCACTCGCTCCTAAGGCGGCATTAGTGGCTACTGTATACTCTACAATCCCCGCATTAATTGCTGGATATAGTTACTATTTTTTGTTTGAAACCGGTTAAATTAATATTCTATTTTACGTTTGAAAGGTGGTAGAGCATCAAGTAACTCTTTACCGTAGCGCTTAGTGACAACCCGTCTGTCTAATAATGTAATTGTCCCAGTATCTTTTTCATTACGAAGTAATCGACCAGCAGCTTGTACTAATTTTTTCGAGGCATCAGGCACAGATAACGACATGAATGGGTTGCCGCCTTTGGCTGTTATGTATTCCGCCTGTGCTTCTTCAATAGGTGATGTAGGTATTGAAAATGGCAACTTGGTGATGATTAAATTAGTTAATTGCTTACCTGGTAAATCTAACCCTTCAGAAAAGCTTTGCGTACCAAAAATAATACTTTCTTTGTTCAGTTCACAACGTTTTTTGTGGCTATTAATAATGTACTGTCTTGATTGTTCACCTTGCACTTGTATTGGAAACTTGTCAGTTTTACGCAGCGCCTCAGCTACTTTTTCCATTTGCCAATAAGATGAAAACAATACTAAGCTCGCTTTTTGATTCCTTAGTAAAGCAGGTAAACAACTAATCAATTCATCAGTGAATTTTTCATGACTGGGTTCGTAAGTCATTTTAGGAATAACTAGAGTTGCATTTTCTTGATAATTAAACGGTGATAACACATTTAAATATTGACTTCCGTCATTGTTAGACAAGCCTGCTTGTCTGATAAAATGGTCAAACTTGCCTAACGCGCGAACTGTTGCCGAACATAAAACAGCGCCTTCACATTTAGACCACAACATATCTTCTAATGCAAAACCTACCTCAATAGGCGATGCAGACATCAAAAAATCTTCTCTTTTCCCTTCTGTTAATTCTACCCACCTTGCTAACGGCGCCGCTTTTTCGTGGTCTGTTTTGGCGTACATAAACCATAATGCTTGAAAGTTCTCTAAGCGTTGTATAAAAAAGCCAGCCTCTGCTAATAAAGGCTCTGCTAAATACAACTTTACTTCATTTTCTTTTACCGAATCTATTAGTAAGTTATACAGTTTATTCATGTGGCTTAACGCACGCTTGCTAGCTGTGGCCAAATCGTCACTGTGATTTTTAATCAGCTTTGGCACAATACCGTTTTCAAATCGGTATTGTTTTTCTGTGTGAAAATAGACGTTTTTATTTGCTTCAATAAATGTTTGTATTTTTTGTAAATCGGCAATTAACTCTAAAGCATCATCAGTAAGTTTTATTGACGGAGAGATAGCGCTTTGGCTTTTAATTAGCTTTGCTATTTTGTCAGCACATTCTTGAATTTTTGCTAGCCAGTCAAGCGCACCTTTAATGCTAGTTGCGGCACTTGAAAAGTCGCGAGTTACTTTAGGTAAATGATGCGCTTCGTCAATAATATAAAAAGTATCACTTGGTTCAGGTAGTATTTTTCCGCCACCTAATTCTAAATCAGCTAATAGCAAACTATGATTCACCACTAGTACATCAGCCATATCCAGAGCATCTCTGGATTTATGAAACGGGCAATGAGTATGATCAGCTAAATGACGTAAGCAGCTATGCTTATCACTTTGAATTTGTAACCATAATGTATTTGAAATAGGATCAGGCCAAGAATCTCTATCACCTAACCATGTTTGATTAATAAATGCTTGATGCATTTTTTGTAATGTACGTATATCTTCAGCTTTCGGTTTTTCTGCAAAAGTAAAGCCTGCTTGTGGGCTCTCATCGCTAGAAACCGCACTGGCTAGTTTCTGGGCGCATACGTAGCGCTGCCTGCCTTTGGCTAATGCAAATGAAAAATCTAATTTGGCATTTTCACGTAAAAAGGGTAAGTCTTTTTCAATTAATTGTTCTTGTAGAGCAACAGTGGCGGTTGAAATACACACTTTTTTTTGTCTTGTTAACGCCAGTGGAATTGCCCCTAAGCTATAAGCTAATGACTTACCAGTACCAGTACCTGCTTCTATCGTGATTATTTTTCTTTCTTTACTGTATTCACCTGCAAGGGTTTTAGCGATCTCGGCAATTAACAATGTTTGTTGCTGGCGAGGGTGAAAGTTCGGTAAACTTTTACCAATAGCTTTGTAACAATCACGTATAATTTGCTTTATTTTATCAGATAACATCTTGTGCTCAGGGGTTATGAAACGAATAAGGTCTTTCAAAATTTACGTATTTAAAGTAAGCACTTAAGTGACTACATAAAAACTAAATACTGTGTTCAAAACAATATTCATTTAGTATTGTGAATTCAGTATGTTACTATTTTACAATAAACGGACTTAATCTATTTAATAGATTTCACATAAATAACGAATGTAGGTTTTACTTACGTCATTATTATAATGTGATTTCAACTGTCTGTATATAAATACAGTATACCTTGTTTTATTTAAACGACACTCAACTTTAAACGTCGTACTTCGGAGAAAAGAGTGAAAAATTATCTTTTTTATATCTCTCAAAATTATAGTTTTGCGATATTAAGACCTATTAAAGATATTCTTCTATCTAGAGGTGACACCGTTCAATGGTTTTTTGAAGGTAATGCGGTGACAGAAAGCTTTTTAATGACCGATGAAACACTCATAAACAATGTGCATGATATTTTCACTTACAAGCCCGATGTCGTTATTGCCACAGCTAATAGTGTTCCTACTTTTATTCCTGGTCTTAAAGTTTCAGTTTTTCATGGTTTCGATGCCGGTAAGCTCGATAAACGTGGTAACAATGACCACTTTAAAATTAGAGGTTGTTTCGACTTATATTGTACGCAAGGACCAAGCACTACAAAAGAATTCAAAAAGCTTCAGTTATCACATCCGTATTGCAATGTTATTGAAACGGGTTGGTCAACTTACGATCCTTTATTTAGTAAAAATGAAGCATTAGCTAATCAGTCCAACAATGAAAATAAACAACCAACCATTTTTTTAGGCTCTACATTTAGTAAAAGTTTAACTCAAGCCGAGTATATTTTTCCTGTTGTTAAAGAGTTGTCAGAAACTATGAACTGGAAATGGATTGTCTCTTTACACCCTAAATCAAGTCATAAAGTTATCGAATTGTATAAAAGTATTGAAAGTGACAAGCTCACATATCAAGCAACTGATGATATGTTACCTATACTGCAAGAGGCCGATATTATGGTAGGTGATACCTCTTCGGCTTTGATCATGTTTATTGTTCAAAATAAGCCGGCAATAACTGTGAATAATATTAACCCACAGCCTTATTACATTAATATTACTGACAAAAATGAATTAAAAACTGCTATTGAAAAAGCATTTTCAAAACCAGCTGATGTGATGCAGTCAATCGCACAATACAACGAAGAAACTCATCCTTACCAAGACGGCCAGTCATCTGTTCGTGTTATTCAAGCGATTGACGATGTACTTGATAATAAATACCCAGTTACACATAAAAAACCGTTAAATTTGCTGAAAAACTTTAAATTTAGAAAACGATTAAGCTATTGGTCATTACCTTTTTAATTAATAGTTCATGAGCAACCAAACTGGTTTCTTACTTTCTAGACAATGCTATGACACCTCTCATGGCATTGTGATTGCCTTGTGGCTTAAAACAGTCTCAGGACCAGTAAAGCTGTTAATCGAAAATGAACGTGCATTGTTTTTCGTGGAAACTTCACAACAAGCAATGGCGCAAAGCTTTCTAAATAATGAAAGTATTTCAATAAGCGAAGTAAAAGCACTGCCATTAAAAGCATTTAATCAACAAGCCGTTAGTTGTTTTTATTTTAAGTATTTACGTGATTTTTACCGCGCAAGAGAGTTATTAAAACAATGTAACATTAAGTGCTATGAAGATGATTTTCGCCCAGACGATCGCTTTTTAATGGAGCGATTTATTACCGCGAGCATTCAGTACCAAGGGCATAGTACAACGCATTATCAACCACAAATTATTCAAACGTATGATGCTAATTTGACACGTACTGTGCAAAACATTCAACCTTCGTACAAAAAGATAGACCTCGCACAAACTAAACCCATTGATTTTGATGAAGTAAAAGACTGTGAACTTTCTGTATTATCTATTGATATTGAATGTGCATTTAATGGTGAGCTTTATTCTATTGGCGCTTATAGTAAAGACATTAATAAAGTATTTATGATAGGTGATAAATATACCGTATTTAACGGTGTGAATACCATAGTAACTGAAGATAATAATATTGAAAAACAACTTGATAGCGCGTTTGACTATATAGAATGGGTATCTAATGAAAAGGCATTGCTATGCGCTTTTATACATTGGTTTAATATCAATGATCCCGATATTATCATTGGTTGGAATGTGATAAATTTTGATTTTAGTTTATTACAAAAGCGTTGTGACCTTCATAACATTCCATTTGCAATAGGGCGTGATGGCAAAGCGCCATATTGGCGTAAAAACCCCATGAGCGAGCAAAAATTCATTGCTATTAATGGTAGAGTGGTACTTGATGGCATCGATTTATTAAAAACAGCAACTTATAACTTTGCCAGCTTCTCACTTGAATTTGTCTCAAATACGTTATTAGGCTTAAGTAAAAAAGTGAGTGATGTTGATAACAGGTTAGATGAAATCAATCATAACTTTAAGCATGATAAAACCACGTTAGCTGCATACAACTTAGAAGATTGTCGTTTGGTCTGGCTTATTTTTGAAAAAACTGATCTACTCAACTTTGCGCAATTACGCGCACAATTAACAGGCCTAGATATTGACCGTGTTGGTGGCTCTGTTGCCGCTTTTACTAACCTCTACACCCCTAAATTACACCGAGCAGGGTACATTGCGCCTAATATGGGTGATGGTGATCAAGATTTTGTATCACCCGGTGGTTATGTTATGGACTCAATTCCAGGCTTGTATGACGATGTGCTGGTATTAGATTTTAAAAGTCTATATCCAAGTATTATTCGCACCTTTAATATTGACCCAATGGGTTTAGTAGAAGGGCTTTTAGAGCAAGGTGCTGATACCAGTAATAATCATACTATTAACCATAACAGTAATATTGATAAAGCCTCAAAAACAAAAAGCGTTGAAGAAATCGAGTTAAATCCAACTAGCGCTAGCCCTATTAAAGGTTATGATGGCGCTTACTTTTCCAGAGAAAAGCACTTTTTACCTCATATCATTGAATCTTTATGGGCTGAGCGTGACAAAGCGAAAGCAAGTAATAACGCCGCATTGTCACAAGCGATAAAAATTATAATGAATTCTTTTTATGGTGTGCTTGGATCAACAGGCTGCCGCTTTTTTGATCCACGACTATCTGGATCTATTACCAAGCGTAGTCATGACCTACTTAAAACGACACGTCATTGGATAGAAGAAAATAAAGGGTATAGCGTTATTTACGGTGATACCGATTCTATTTTTGTTGATATTGGCAAGCAAGACAGTGCTCAAAACAGTCAACAAATAGGCAAAGAGTTACAAAACTATATTAACGATAAGTGGCAATCATTATTGTTAAATGACTTTCATATTAAAAGCCAACTAGAAATTGAATTTGAAACACACTTTACACGTTTTTTAATGCCAACTATTCGTGGGTTAGAGGTAGGAACCAAAAAACGCTATGCCGGTTTAGTTGAAGAGAATAACGAACAACATATTGTATTTAAAGGCTTAGAAAGTGTGAGAACAGATTGGACCGAGCTTTCAAAAAACTTTCAACGAGAACTTTATCATCGGGTTTTTAATAACTTACCAGTAAAAGACTATGTATTAACCACGGTTGAAAAAACGCATGCGGGCGTGTTAGATGAACAATTAATTTATCGAAAACGTATTCGTCGAAAGCTCAATGACTACATTAAAAATGTACCGCCACATATCAAAGCAGCTCGTCTTGCTGATGAAATTAACGAACAGCAAGGTAAGCCTTTACGTTATCAAAATAAGGGTTGGATTGAATACGTACTAACCTTAAGTGGGCCGCAAGCGAAAGAGCATGTTAACGCTACTATTGATTATCAGCTTTATGTTGACAGACAACTTAAAGCAGTTGCTGATGCCATTTTACCGTTTATTGGAACAAGCTTTGATGAAATTACTGATAACCAATTAAGCTTGTTTTAATATTATTACGCTCGTTCTGCTAACAGTGCCTAGTTATTATCAATAACTTAGGTACAATATTCACCATTATTGATACTGTAAAT
>JALZUE010000153.1 GCA_023301705.1 Alteromonadaceae bacterium
CAACCGAGGTGAGGTGGCCGAGTGGTTTAAGGCGCACGCTTGGAAAGCGTGTTTAGGTTTATCCCTAACGTGGGTTCGAATCCCATCCTCACCTCCAGCAATTTATACTAAATAATTGATTTAACTTATTTATTTTAAATGAGTATTGAGACCGACCTAAAATATGACCTAATAATGAATGCGCAAATCAACAAATTTTACAACACTCCCATCAATAGGTGTGACAATCTGCCCTAACAGCTATCGAAGGCTCCTGATGTGAGGAAGGCTGAAAGATAAATGATTGTTAAGTTGAACTTTACACAAATAGTGTTATGTAAGTGTTACTCATCTACCGAGACGTAGAAGGAGCTTCTGAGGCCGTCCAAATATGGGCGGTCTCTGCACTTTCACCCTCTTGGGTCTGGATGGTTCGCATTATCCTTCACAACACCTTGATTCATTGGCTTCACGTAAGCAGTCACTAACTCAAAACGAGCTGGCTTACGCCTCAAAACCACCAGATATTCTTGTTGATGAAGGTAAAGCATAACGTGTTGAGACTTACCTCTCTTTGTGCGGACACTTTTCTCCCAACACCAAATCGCGCCCTTGTCTGCACAGTTTTCGATGACGTATGGAATCCAAAGCATTCGCTCGCAACGCCTAATATCAGGCTCCCGCTCTTCCTCACCTTTTTTATACTTGTCTGCAGATGCAGCGTGCCAAAAACTAAAGTGTTTGCCGTCGGTGGCAGGATGATATGGACAGGTTACAGGTAGACCAAGAAAGGTAATGCTGCCCTTATCTGCTAACTCCCGCTTGAAAGCGTCATAAACGAAATCAAGATAGTTAGTCGCCTCATGTTCGTGAAGGTGTATGAGATTTGGTAGGGGCAATTTTACGAAGTCCACTGAAGCAGGTTAAATTTTCGAGCGCCAAGCGTTGTACTTCGCTTAAGCGAAGACCAAGACCTGCTCTTTACCAACTCCACCAAGTCGTTTTTAGCTTTGCTTTCTCCTCCACTGGGATACCTGCAGGCATATGACACTGCAGCAATAAGAATATCCGCTATTTGCAAGAGCGCTATCTCATGCGAACGCACCTCTTGGATACGCTGAATGATATGGCGGTCAAAATCATGCTGACTATTGCTCAAAACTTCATGTAGCTTCTGAATTTTTTCGGCCCCTTGAGTATCCTTAATATCAAGATAAATATGATATCTGTTGGAAGGCTCAATAAACCACTCAAGCATTAGCCAATACATCTTGTAATAAAATTCATCATGAGTTTGTTTAAACTCCTTATGGCGCAGTTGTTCTTTATCCACTGAAACGCCGCGAAACGAGAGGTCATTTTGGTCAAAAAAGTAATTTATCAAATCACGATAACAGTCGACATTTTTATTTGAAACTTTCGTCCACTTTACCTCCGAATAACTAGGCAGCTTGTTTTCAGTCTTAATCTGGGAAATCCTTTTGAAAACGCCAGACCGTTGCTCAGCAGGGCAGGAAATGCCGCCAATAACCATATAACGATTTGAAGCATCAATTTTTTTTGCCTCAAGATGACAACTCTCGTCACAGTAAATGTTTATAAGTGGTTTCACAAATTGCTCCTTCTTTTGATTCTTCGCACGAGTCCATTTTGGAAGTTAAACCTCTAAGGCTACTGCGCCACTGTCGAGGTTTAATGTAAGAATAAAGGCTATCAACGCAAATCATTACTTAGCTCTACAAAACTACACAAAAGTGAAGAAGTTAGTTTCCTAGCCCTCAATGCCTGCGAAGTATAACGTCCATGCTTAAACGCATTCTGATTCCTTTGGGCGCGCCCGTGCTCTTGCCGCCATGCATCCTGCATCGCCCGTTTAACATAGGGCTTGTTTTGCAGGGTGCGCCGCTCCGCGTTTTAGCGCCGCATAAAGCCTTGTGAGAGTCGTGCATGGGGTTGTTCTTTGGATATGCCACTACCCTCCCCATGTCCCGCGCTGGCCGTGACATCGCCCACGATAGCCTGACCACCGCCATGAACATGAACATGCTTCACCACCACGGTCTGCTTGCCGCCGTGCCTATGCTTTTGAAGCGCCTTCATTTGATGAGTATATAGCGTCAAAAGTTTATGAGCGTGCTTCGCCCATATCTCGATTCCGTCAACTGTGGTGGCTAGGCCTGATTTCCCAAGCATGGACATTGCTGCCCTATGGGTTGCCACCATCTGAGACGCAAGCATAGCCTCCAGACCGTCTTGAGGGGCTATGTCTTTTATCAGTGCAAGAGCACCATTTAAACGTCTGACAACCTCATCTTGCGATTTGCAATCCACCGCGTTGGATAAGGAAGCTAATAAAAAATCTATTGCCAATTCATGGCCTGTCCCAAACACATCAAAATGAGCACTAGTATGTTCATTCAAACTTACCTCACCGCGAACGGGTAAAGATAAATCCGCAATCAACTTGCCTTCGTCGCTACCAACACGGCGGGGATTGCGACGAATGCTAATAATATCGCCAATAACGCGGCAGCTATTCTAACCAATTCGCGGCG
>JALZUE010000154.1 GCA_023301705.1 Alteromonadaceae bacterium
CGAGCTTTTGCATTGCTATTGCCATTGCTTCAGCGACTTTAATACCATCAATACCTGCTGATAAGATTCCACCTGCATAACCCGCTCCTTCTCCCGCGGGGAATAAGCCTTGAGTATTTAGGCTTTCAAGTGTGTCTTTGTCACGGGTTATTTGAATGGGTGATGATGTACGTGTTTCTACAGCGGTAAGTGTTGCGTCAGCCATAGCAAAGCCTTTAATTTTCTTTTCAAAAGCTGGTAAAGCTTCACGAATTGCTTCTATAGCATAATCAGGTAACACTTCACTTAAATCGCAGTAAGTCACACCTGGCTTATAAGATGGTGACACTGAGGCATGTTCTCCACTTTTGTTGCCTGCTAAGAAGTCTCCAACAAGTTGGCAAGGTGCATCGTAGTTTTCGCCGCCCACTTTAAACGCTTTTTCTTCTAAACGACGTTGAAACTCAATGCCAGCAAGTACATTATCTGTTTTACCGTCAGGATCGTAATCTTTTGGCTCAATACCAACAACAATTGCACTATTGGCATTACGCTCATGACGAGAGTATTGGCTCATACCGTTGGTAACAACACGCCCTTCTTCAGATGCTGCTGCAACCACAGTACCACCAGGGCACATACAAAAACTATAAACAGAACGACCATTTTTACAGTGGTGTACTAGTTTGTAATCAGCTGCACCTAAAATTGGGTGACCGGCATTTTTACCAAAACGTGCATCATCAATCACAGATTGCTCATGTTCAATTCGAAAACCAACAGAAAAAGGCTTAGCTTTAATGAATACGTTATTTTTATGCAACATTTCAAAGGTGTCACGTGCACTATGACCTATTGCCAATGCAATTGCGTCTGTTTCAATTGTTTCACCGCTTTTTAATGTTAAACCAGTCACTTTACGGTTTTCACTTCCATCATTTAATGGTTCAAAGTGAATGTTCTCAACACGCTCATCAAAACGTACTTCACCGCCGAGCTTGATAATAGTCGCGCGCATATGCTCAACCATAGTCACTAACTTAAACGTACCAATATGTGGCTTACTGACATATAAAATTTCTTCTGGGGCGCCAGCAGCAACAAATTCGTGTAATACTTTACGGCTGTAATGCTTTCGATCTTTTACTTGGCTATACAGTTTACCATCAGAAAACGTACCAGCGCCGCCTTCACCAAATTGCACATTAGATTCGGTATTGAGTATTTTTTTACGCCAAAAGCCAAAGGTGTCTTTCGTACGTTGTCGTACTTCTTGGCCACGCTCTAAAATAATGGGTTTGTATCCCATTTGTGCCAATAGTAAGCCTGTGAATAAACCACAAGGGCCCATGCCAATCACTACTGGGCGCTTAGTTATTTTTTCAGGTGCTTGTGCAACAAACTTATAACGCATATCTGGGCTAATCTTAATATGATTTTCGCTTTCAAATGTTGTTAGCAGTTGTTCGTTGCAAGTGGTTTCAACATCTATGGTGTACATCAATATTATTTGGTTTTTACGACGCGCATCATAACCACGTTTAAATACAGTAAAGCTAATTAATTGCTCTGAAGAAATATTCAATGTTGATAGCACTGCTTGCTCTAATTCAGCGGCTTGATGATTTAGATCTAACTTAATATTGGTTATGCGTAGCATAAATATCCTAATCAGGTGAACATTGAATAAACGCTTATTCAATCATGTGAACGAAATTGGCGGCATTTTACCTGATTCAGTGCTGTAGATAAATCAGCAATTGAAATTGTTTAATATCAAGGTATGATCGTTTTACTAATTTTCTTAATTTATCTATTAATGAGGCTGTAATGGCATTTGTAGTTACCGACAACTGCATAAAGTGTAAATATACTGACTGTGTTGCGGTATGCCCTGCCGACGCTTTTTTTGAGGGTCCGAATTTTCTTGTGATCAACCCACAAGAGTGTATTGATTGTGATTTATGCCCTGTAGAGTGTCCAGCTGGCGCAATTTATCAAGAAGATGAAGTACCTGAAGATCAGAAAGACTTTATTGAATTAAATGCAGAATTATCAAAACACTGGCCTAGAATTACAGAAGTGAAAGCACCCCCTGATGATGCAAAAAAATGGGATGGCGTGCCTAATAAAATTGACTGTTTAATTATTGATATTGACGAGTAACATTAGTAACTAGGTCTTTTTATCAGTTAATTTTCACAAGAATCTCAAGAACAACAGTGTTTAGTTTAACTTAACACCAAATTCCTTAAGTTTTAGCACCAAGCTCCTTAAGTTAAAGTAGATAATTTTTGCGCCCAATTACCTGCATTTTTTAGTTCACAGTTCTCTTCTGTATCATAACTTATCTGCTTATGAGTATGCTTAAGTTTAATATCAATAGCTAACAGGCTACGTTCAATCAACAGATTAAAGCTATGATGATGCGACAACGACATAAAATCATGTAAGTTTTCATTAGAATCAAAAATACACACTATTCGTAAACTTCTTGGAAAGTCATCATAGTTCACTATATGCGTTAACCATTCAAAACCATTGAATTCTTTTAATGCTGCTTCACAAACTTCCGTTAACGTAGTTCTAAGTTGATTATCTATTTTTTTATCTGTTTTACGCATACAACTCTCATTTATCATTTGATAAAAACATAAGAACGCATATTTTATCATTCTCTAAGCGCTTAATAATACCACTTAACAGCACTTATTTTAATTTGAGCATGTTAGACTAGTATTTTAATACGCTAAGCGCGATTATAGTCATGTTTGACAGTGCAAAAGTTAATAATACATATGAAAAATTGTAATCAGTGCGGTAAATGTTGCATTAAATACGGTGATGGCGATTTAAGTGCAACACAAGAAGAAATTGATTTATGGGAGATATTTGAGCCCGAAATTTTTGACTATGTGAAAAACAACGAAATATGGTTTGATCCACTTTCAGGTGAAAAATTATCGCAATGCCCTTTTCTAGGCATTGCTCCTAAAAAGTACAGCCATGAAAAGAACAAATATACTTGCAGTATTTACCTCAATAGACCTGAAGACTGTCGTCATTACCCTAGTCTTATCAGCGAAATGGTCAGAGATGAATGTGAAATGATTGAAGCTATTGATTTATTAAAACCTAAACGAGCACAAGAAAGGTTAGATGTATTAATGTCAGATAGTCGCCCTGCTAACAATTCATAATTCAAGTGTAAAATGATTGAGGGCTAAGAGCCCAAAGCTTATGTTCTCTTGTTCCTATAATAATTTGTTAAAGTATTAACTAAACAAAGTATTAGTATTACTGACTACCCATTTGCTTTTTTCTCATAATAATATGTATAAACTGGAGTGCGATAAAAGTCGTTTAACGTTACGGTACTATGCGCTTGTATATGTGGTAAAGCAAAGTTGTTACTGACAACAATTATTTGATGCGAACATTCCATTACTAATTTATGGTATAGTTTTTCCATCGCTTCAGGAAATAAATAACAAAAGAGTACACCAGCACTGTTAATATCAGCGTCAAACGCATTTGCTCTGTACAATGTTAAATTAGTTAACCCCAAACACTTTTTACGTAATAGCGAAAAGCACCAAGGTAACCAAGAAAGTTCATAACCAATAACTCTTTGTGTTGGGTGCTTTTTAGCAACAGCGACTACCAATGTCCCCCAACCCGACCCTATATCTATTATCGGCTCATTTATTGGCAAATCAACGCAAGATAGCATTGTATCACGGGCTTTTTTTGAACTAACCATAGGCGATATACCTGTTTTTAAGGTATACCAAACAATTGATACCATCATTGAAAATAGAATAATAAATAACGTCAGTGGTAGAATAATCATACGACTAATAAAAACTACGATAAGATAATATGTAGATTACAGGAAAAATAATGAGCTTAGAATTAAATACAGGAATAAAACATCTATTTAACTAAAGAAATTGAATACTAGATAAAGGTAAAGATTAGCGTTTTAAACACACTAAAAATAAGATGGTGCTCGCTGCTGGACTCGAACCAGCGACACCTTGCATGTCATGCAAGTACTCTAACCAACTGAGCTAAGCGAGCAAATTTTTATGTGTAGTAGGCAAAGTTTCAGAAAGAAAACTTAAGCCCTAAACGCGGCGCTATGTTAGCTTTCTCATTATGTAGTTGCAAGTGGTTTTTAATAAAACACGTTAATTATTATCTGTTTGGCTACTTTCACAGCAATTACGATATATTATTTAATAAATAGCTTTTCAATTTCTTTTTCAATACGCAGGCCAGTGAAACTATCAAAGCCCCTATGCTTACTAACAAGCTCTCTTTCTGCATTAAGAATAAAACTACTCGGCATAGCTCGTACATCAAATGCTTGGGCAAGTTGCCCTTCTGGATCATAAATAATAGTAAAATTAGCAGGGTTTTCGGATAAAAATTGTAATGCACTTTCTTTTTTCTCATCAACATTAATAGTAATTATTGTAAACGATTCATTCGCATACTTTTCTTGCCATGAATTCATTAAAGGAAATGATTCTCGACAAGGCCCACACCATGATGCCCAAAAATCAACATACACAATGTTACCTTCTGCGGCATTTACTGCTTGTTGAAATTGAATAACTGGGTTGTCTGTTTCAAAAGGCTCAGTAGTTAAGAGCTCTTCAGCAGAGACAAGGTTAGTCATCGCTGAAAATGAACTCAAGAACAAAAAGAATAATGAAGTACGAGTAATTGATAAGGCTATATTCATAGTAACTCCGACTGGTGAATGTTAAAAAGGTTTTGTTAACAGGGCTTCTGATAATGCTATGTTCGGGTGTTTTATATCTCTAACGGCGTGAATAAACTTCAGTGTTTTAAAAGCATCGAACCACACCAACCATTGTTTACAGCGTTGTTGCGGAGCATTGTTTTTGTGTTGCTCTATAAATTTTTCAAAACCGATAGCATATAATGCCTCCATACTGACATTAGATAACAATTCAAACCATTGATTCATAGCATAATCATCTATCAGACCATTATAAGCCATTAAATCAGTAATATTATCGTTAATCAGTTTTAATTCATCAAACACTGCAGGTGCATAATAGCAATATGTCTTATTATTGTTTGATAAATCAATAATTTGTTGTACCGCAGGGCCGGTACCAAAAGGTACTCTAGACGATAACCTTGATGTGAGTTCAACACAACTATCTGGAAAGTAGGCAATACGCCCTATTTTGGCAAGCTTGTTTAGTAAGTAGAAGTCTTCACCAGCACTTTTTTTAGGAAACCCTCTAACGTTTGCATACGCTGCTACATTAAAGAGTAAAATACTGCCAATGGTGAAGAAAGCATAAGGTGAGTTAGCATACTTTAAACCCTGCACATAATATTGTAGCGCTTGTTCGTATTGAAGTGTTGCACTATGAATAACTGAAGTGTGCTCTATGTCTTCATGGCTATGTATATCAGCATTTTTAGGTAATATATGTGTAAAATGATAACAAGCCCCACTCACGTTATTCTGTAACTTATTTTTTACTGAACTTTCTGAATTTGTTAATAGCGTTTGCTGTTTAAAATAATTATCAGGTAAATAGGCATCGGCATCAGTCGATGCAATAAAGTCACTATACACTATGTTGCGATGGCTAAACTTACAAGCAATGTCACAACCTATTTTACGCGCTAAACCAACACCTTTTTTTTGTGGTATTGCTTGGTCAAAACGGTTGATCAACAGAAGATCTGACACTGAATTTTTCACATCCACATAAACTGTTGTTTCATTTAACGTTGTTGTGCTACCTAAGCCTTGTGCTTGTTCAAATAATGCTCTTTGAGGCGTTAAGTCAGTGTCGTAGTCAGGTTGATTAACCACAACAATTAATAAAACATTATCATCTGCTAATTGACTACTAAAAAAGCGTGTAATAAAAGCAATAGACTCTTGATATGCTGGAATCACCAAACTGAATTGATAATAAGTATTGTGAGGAAAGTTATCGATACACGCAATTTCATCTTCAGTATATTTTGCAAGATACTGATCAATCACTTTAATTGATTTTTTTTGATTCTTGGTAGGGTTAATATAATGATTGATAATGACACTAATAACAGTAAATTAAGGTTAACTACAATCCACACTTAACTCAATAACGCAGACGATCGAAATTGAGTTAATGTGATGAATAAAATAGATCAGTAGCTTAGTGTAAAGCGGCTCTAAAAGGTAGTTTTGAGCATATTTCACCCTCAGCAATTAATAGCTCATCTAAACGAATATCAACATCTGCTTTGTCAAAGTACTCATAAGCTAATTCAATAAACAAATTTTTATGTGTTTTTTCTGAAGCCGCTATTTGTGCATAAAACTCTTTTTCAGGCCCTTCAGGTAACGCTTGTGAAACTAAAGAAAAACGCTCGTAACCACGGGCCTCAATAACACCACCTATTAACAATCTGTCCATGAAGAATTCTTGTTGGCCATGTCTAAATAATTTACGTAAACTTTTTACGTACGTATCTTTTTCATCATCGCCTAACATAGAGCCTCTAGCCTCTATTATTTTAATCACTTCTTTAAAGTGAATTAACTCTTCTATGGCTAAATCAGCCATAGCTCTGACTAAGCTTGTTCGATCAGGGTAATGAGAAATCATTGAAACAGCCATACCTGACGCTTTTTTTTCAGCAGAAGCATGGTCTTGTAGAAAAGTATCGAAATCAGCAAGTACTTTTTCGGTCCATTCAAATGGCGTGTGATATTTAAGTTCAAACATAAGGTAACTGTATTTAAAGAATAAAAGAGATTTAGTGGGGGTATTTTACACGACAAAAAAAATTACAACAGTGTTTATCTAGCTTAAATTACAATAACACCCTGTTGCTTTATTATGAATACTAGAAAATTTAAAACCATTAAGAAAGTTTTTTAATACCATATCAATAATACCATTAGACACTGAACACGAAATGCCTTGCCCGTAGGGACCAAAGTATAATAACTCACCTTTTTCATCTGTCGCTAATACGGCAGGCACAGAAGGAACTACATCTTTCATTGCTTTGGTTAATAGAATTTTTTTAATCGTAAAATCATGGCTTTTAGCAAAGGCAAATACTGAATTCATATGGTCTTCAGTCACTACGTTACATTTACACTCAGTATTATAAATATGAAATAAAGTTGTGGGTGGAAATTTAGTCGTAACCTCTGTTGATAATATAGTGGCTAATAAGGCTTGTTCATTAATATTGGTAAGCAATTCATTAGGATCAAACGCTATCGCGCGTTGCTGCATAAAATACTTAGCAGCAACAACAATAGAAACTAACCATACGCCTACAATAATATAATGTTG
>JALZUE010000155.1 GCA_023301705.1 Alteromonadaceae bacterium
GTTAACAATTGGTCAATATTTACAACCAAGTAAAGATCATTTACCTGTAGAGCGTTATGTTCACCCTGATGATTTTGACATGTTCCAAAAAGAAGCCATAAAAATGGGTTTTGAACATGCCGCTTGTGGCCCACTTGTTCGCTCTTCGTACCATGCTGATAAACAAGCCGCTGGTGAAGAGGTTAAATAAATCCTACGTAAAGGCTCATTAAAAAGCATACAAGAAAGCGACTACAATAGTATTTTTTTAATACTTTTATAGTCGCTTTTTTATTAACTAAAGCATTAACTAAACGTTATAAAAAATTAAGTAAAAGTATTAATATTCAAAGCTAACTAAACTTAATGTTGCACCGCCACCACCGTTGCCACCGCCGCCATTAGCATCACGTAAAGCGACATCATAATGAACTTGTGCATTACCAGTCACATTGACGTCTTTAGCTCTAACTGTTCCAAATAGTTGAGTGCCTTGTATTATTTCCGCATTCGTCAAAGGTGCATATATTGCGGCATAAGTACTTAATGCTCCGCTAATACTCACACCAATATTACTACCTTGATCACTCCCATCAAAAGAAGAATAAATACTAACAACAGGCAAACCAGTTGCCTCAACAACACCTTGATTAAGCGCTCTAATATTAGCGCCAGCACCAAGCGACACTTGCCCTTTAACAATTAAGGTTAAACTACTACCTTCAGCAATAGTTACTTGAGTGCTTCCAGCTAGCTCAAAATCATTCTCAACAAATAATGTAACATTACCACCTTGTATATCGACTGTTCCTCCTGAAGTTAACGATAAACTATCAAGCTTAATTACATCAGTATTTTGACCTAAGAAATTAGCATTTTCCGATATAAAATCTGCAGAGCCAATAACACCCGCAGGCTCAATAGTTAAATTCGCATTACCATTATTTGCCCCGTTATCTAAAGCAATTAATGCCCCTGGATCATTATCAATACCATTAATAACATTAGTTATTGCTAAAAAATCACAATTAGTATCAGGGTTTGCTGCATCATAACCCTCTACGTCAGGATCATCAGTAATAACACTTGCAACAGGGGCAACAACAAGACCATCGATGTTTTGAGCTAATGTACCATTTATATATTCTGTACTATTTCTATTATTAAATGTACCAGTACCGCCAAATTGTAGGTTAATATCACTATTGTTCGATGAATCGATTAATGATGTAAAATTTGTCAACGCTACGTCACCAGCAACTCTCACTGTTCCACCAACCCCAATGCTTCCAGAACTTCTTTGAGTAAAACTCCCTCCGCCAACTATGCTACCAGTAAGGGACGCTTGATCTGCAAGGTTAATATCACCATTAGCACTAATGTTGCCATCAACAAGTGAACTAGTTCCTTGTGCTACATTTCCTCCGGCGGTAATATTCCCATCTACACGGCCAGAACCAGTAGGGCCAACATCAACATTACCATTGGCATGTACGTTGCCTTCAATTCTAGAAGAGCTAGTATTAATATTGCCCGTAGCATCAACATCACCACTAATAATGTTGTTTCCGCCTAAAATCACATCAGCTCCGTCATGATTAATTGTTTTAACATCGCCTTCATTACCCGAAAGAGCTTCAGTATAATTTCCATCGGCTGAATCATAACTATTAACTCCGCCACTTCCTGCTAAATTAACACCATCACAACCAACAATTGCGGTTTGAAAAGGGCCATTTACCGCACCAGCAATTAAATTAACATTGGCAGTTATAAAAGCTTGGCTTTCAAAACGATTACCTGTGCTTGTTATTGTTAATTGTCCGGCACCGTTTTGAACAAATTGAGCAGTATAAGTAGTACCTGCCAATGCATTATTACCATTTAACACACCAACACCATTAACAAACTGTGGAAGTGCTATTCCTGGGTTATTAGCTAAAAAGGCAGTACCTGCCGCCAAAGTATTATAAACACCTTGTTCAGCAACTAAACGTGCATTCAAGCCCTTTTGAAAGTTTCCACTTAAACGCTCTTGATTAGTATTGTCTTTTAACGAGCTTAGTACCACCACACCAGCAATACTGCTAAGTATCATCACTGTAACAAGTGTAAAGCCTTGTTGTTTTTTAGTGTTTTTCATAAGTTAATACCTAATTATAAATAAGTCCGTTTGTTTATTACTGATAGCGATTTATTGTATTGTTAGCTAATAGTAATACTCATAATCACAGCTTATATCTTGAATCTTGAATACTGTACACCTAAGGTATGATAATTGATGTTAATGCTATATCAATTTGTATATTTCCACCAAAATTAGCAGCCAGATTATTGGGCACTACATTAATAATCACTAAACCACCTAACGCATTCGTATTAAATTGCATATTTGTTATACCCGTCAATAATGTAGTGTCGGCATTTAGCTGATTTCCAGCAGTATCTGTAATTTGACAAGATAAATTTGGCTGAACAAAAGTAAATACTTCTACATAATTAACATTTGGTTGAGTACCTAAACATGAACGTGCATTCGCATTTTGTTGAACGGTTAATGTTCTATTAATATTGTTAACTATTGGTACAACACTGGTTTGTTTTAAGCTTCTAGTAAAAACATTCGATGTAAAGCGCAATACTTCTTGTGCGTTTTCAAGCTCTTTACTGGTTTGTATACTTGATTGAAGAGCTGAGTATGTGCCTGTAATACCTAAAATTAAAAAACTACCTATCACTAACGCAATAAGTAGTTCAATTAATGTAAAACCTTCGGTATTTTTTAACATTAGAACTCTACCTATTAACAAATTGGTGGAAAAGCTGCGTTAATAGATACACTATTCAACGTATTATCATTATTCACACCACCACCAATACGAGTATCAGCCCAAGTTACGGTAATAGCTAAATTATTATTAAATACGCCACCAGCGTTTGGATCAGGATTAACAGCTACATTATACAAACCTATTTGAGGGGTAAAATTAGCAATACTGTATGCGTTATCATAAGCTAAATTACCTTGTTGTAAATTGCAAAGATTAACCCAAGTACGCTCAACTGCATTATTAGCTTGAATGGTAGAAACCGTATAATTAAAACTATTGGTTGCATATTGCAGAGAACGTAACTCTGCAGCAGCTACCCCTAATAGAGCAATGCCAGATAATACTAGTGCAATCATCACTTCAAGTAAGGTAATGCCTTTTTGATGATATAAAGACGTTTTCATAAACTTCCTTTTTTATTAACCTTTGATAATTTTTTAATTACTAAAACTAATTTACCTACATTAAAAAATTTAGCCACTCGTCGAAATTTCATTTGATGTTACTGATACCGTTGATACTGGAGCTGTTTTCTCTAACGTTGTTTGCCCACTACTTAGTGCAGTAAAAGTAAAATCTTCTGTGACATTATTACCATCGGTAATAATAAAATTATTTACTGGGTTATTGGCTAAATCAACTTCGCCTGTGGGAAGTATGATTAAATTTACTAAATTAATAACATTAATATTATTAGTAGGAATAAACTGCTGAAGTATCCTGCCACCTTGCAAGGTTACATTCCAATTATTGCCTGCAGCTACCAGAGTAACTTGTTGATTACGCTTAGCGGCCTCACTACGAGCAAACTTAAACACGGCTTGTAATTGATTAGCATTAGACACTAAACGATTTAACTGCACTTGTTCAGAAAAAGACGGTACGGCAACTAAAGCTAAAATACCAACAATAGCCACCACAATCATTAACTCAATGAGGGTAAACCCACGTTGGTTTTTATTAACTACATTAAAATTTTCATGACGAACATTTAAAAGTGATTGTGTTATCTGCGACATAATTGAAAAACCATCATTAAAAGTTCCAACAATCAGTAGGGTTTGCCGGTGTTTTTGCCCCTTGATGGTTCACTGTCATTACACCACAGCGATCACCAGTCTGAGCACTACCTACTATAGGGGTAATCGTAATAAGAAAGCCATCACGTAATGCATTAACTATTGGAGCATAAGTAAAATTATAAAATTGACTAGCAGGAATAACAAAATCACCGGCAACAGGAGGAACTGCAGCCAACCCAGGATACTGCCCTTGACGTGTGTATTGCCTTTCTAAAATGGCTATTTGTTGAAATACAAAGTGCTGCGCTTCAGCCCTGCGCCCTTCTTGCAAATAATTGATAAACGATGGCAAGGCAATTGCTGCTAATATAGCAACAATAGCGACAACTATCATAAGTTCAATTAACGTAAAACCTCGTGTATATAACCGATTAATATTTTTCCATGCGCTCATAACTGATTAATCCATTAATTATTTTGTTATAAAAATGAAGTAACACAAATAACTTATAGTATTTAACGCACTTATCAAAAACTGATGTAACATCAATACACTATCTAATATTTATACCAACAAAGACAATAAATACTTGTTTATACAAAGTAAAGTGCATGTGAGCAACGAGTGTACAATTGTTATTAAAACGTGACAACCTATATACCTGTATAAGTAAATCAAATAGCGTAAGAATAAACTTCACAAACAAAAAAGCCTGAATACTTTCGTATTCAGGCTTTTTTTAGAGCTAAATAAAGTAATAGTTAAATTACTTCTTACCCAACTTCTCTTTGATACGTGCTTTCTTACCAGAAAGTTCACGAAGATAGTAAAGCTTAGCTTGGCGAACATCACCGCGACGTTTCACTTCAATTGAATCAACAATTGGGCTATGTGTCTGGAATACACGTTCAACACCAACACCGTTCGAAATTTTACGAACAGTGAATGCAGAATGTAAGCCACGGTTTTTAACCGCTATAACAACACCTTCAAATGCTTGAAGACGCTCTTTATCACCTTCTTTAACTTTTACTTGTACAACAACAGTGTCACTTGGTGCGAATGCTGGTACATCTTTTTTCATTTGCTCTTGTTCGAGCTGATCAATAATATTGCTCATAATACCTTCTTCCTAGAGTCCACAGTCAAAGGAGTCAATTACTGCTTTTTAATGGTCAGTAACATTTTCTCTTGCTCAGCTGTCAGAGCTAGGTCAGTTAAAAGTTCAGGTCTTCTGGTCCATGTTCTTTCTAATGACTTAAACTGTCGCCATTGACGAATTTTTTCATGATTACCACTTAACAAAACTTTGGGTACGGCATTTGTTCCCGAAGAAACACCGTCTAAAAGCTCTGGTCTAGTGTAATGTGGACAATCTAATAAACCGTCAGAAAATGAATCCTGTTCGGCTGATTGTTTATGCCCTAAAACACCAGGAATAAAACGTGCTACGGCATCAATTAAGGTCATTGCTGGTAGTTCACCACCACTTAACACATAATCACCGATAGACCACTCTTCATCAACTTCTGATGAAATGATCCGCTCATCTATTCCTTCATATCGCCCTGCTATAAAAATAAGGCAATCTGATTGTGATAATTCACGAACACCCGCTTGGCTTAGTTTTCGTCCTTGCGGTGACAAATAAATAACCTTCGCTTTTCTACCTTTCAATTCAGCTGCTTTACGCGCCGCATGAATGGCATCTCGTAATGGTTGCACCATCATTAACATTCCTGGACCACCGCCATAAGGACGATCATCAACAGTTTTATGTACATCATGTGCAAAGCTTCTTGGATTCCATTGCTGAAATTCAATTAGCCCATTGCGAATTGCTCGGCCAGTCACCCCAAACTCGGTTATTGCATTAAACATTTCAGGAAAAAGGCTTATCACCCCTACCCATAATTTCGCTTCATTAGATGAAGAAGAAATCTGTTGTTCTGCTTTTTGAGTGTTATCACTCACGAGTTAAAAACCTGGATCCCAGTCAACTTCAATTTGTTTATTTTCTTGGCTTACTTGAAGAATGACTTGCTCTAAAAGATACGGAATTAATCGCTCTTTTTTACCAAAACCATCATTAAAGTTTGCCTTCACAACCAATACATCATTAGCACCAGTTTCCATCATGTCGGAAACCACACCTAAGTCATAACCATTACTGGTTACTACTTTCATGCCCATTAGATCTTTCCAGTAAAACTCACCATCAGGTAAATCTGGTAATTCTTCTGAGCTAACTGATATTTCAAAACCCACCATGCTTTGAGCTTGGTCACGATCATCAATACCAGCAACTTTGGCAATTAAGCCATTGTTGTGCTTGCGCCAATCAGTAATATTCATTGATTGTGATTTTCCACCTAAATTTATTGACCAAGGTGTATAGTCAAATATAGCTTCAGGAATATCAGTAAATGAATGAATTTTTAACCAACCCTTGATTCCGTAAACAGCGCCTACTTTACCAAGTGTTAATATTTTTACATCAGACAATTTTTTACTCCTAAGTACAAAAGTACAGTTAATTAAGCCGCTGCTTGAGCGTCTTTAACTAACTTAGCTACACGGTCAGATAAACCTGCACCCTGCTCAACCCAATGGTTGATACGATCTAAGTCTAAACGTAAACGTTCAGATTGACCTTGAGCTGTAGGATTAAAAAAACCAATTTTCTCGATGAAACGACCGTCACGAGAATTACGACTATCAGCAACTACTACTTGATAGAATGGGCGCTTTTTTGCGCCGCCACGAGCTAAACGAATGGTAACCATATCGTCCTCTATTTATTTAAATGTTAATACGAATTTTCCAGACACTTCTGTCGGCAACCGACAGAAAAGCTCGCGTATTTTACGCTTTCTAAGAAATAATGCAAGGGTTATCAATATGGAGTAATGGAAGTACTAACTAAATACTATATATACTTATAAAGTATTTAGTTAAAAATAGAGAGATTAATGATTAATACCGGAATAAAAAACAAAAAGTAACTTAACACTTAAGGTATCAAGTTACTTTATATTCAAACACATGTTATAAAAGTAATTAGCGACCAAACATGCCGCCGCCACCGCCACCCATTCCTGGAGGCATCATGCCTTTCATACCACGCATCATTTTTTGCATGCCACCTTTACCAGACATTTTTTTCATCATTTTTTGCATTTGTGTGAATTGTTTTAATAACTTATTCACGTCTTGTATTTGAGTACCAGAACCATTGGCAATTCTACGCTTACGTGAGCCTTTAATCATATCAGGGCGTTCACGTTCACCAGGTGTCATAGAGTTAATAATGGCTTCCATACGGTTAGTCATTTTATCATCCATTTGCCCTTTAACTTGATCTGGCATGTTACCCATACCAGGTAACTTATCCATTAGGCCCATCATACCGCCCATACTTTTCATTTGAACAAGTTGATCTCGAAAATCTTCTAAATCAAAGCCTTTACCTGATTTTACTTTTTTAGCTAACTTTTCTGCTTTTTTACGATCAACTTTTTGCTCTACTTCTTCAATCAGTGATAACACATCACCCATACCAAGAATACGAGAAGCAATACGATCAGGGTGGAACGGCTCTAATGCATCTATTTTTTCACCAACCCCCATAAACTTTATAGGTTTACCTGTAATATGACGAATAGAAAGTGCAGCACCACCACGGGCATCACCATCAGTTTTTGTTAAAATAACACCGGTTAATGGCAATGCATCATTGAATGCCTTAGCTGTATTCGCAGCATCTTGACCTGTCATTGCATCAACAGTAAAAAGTGTTTCTACTGGGTTAATCGCTTTGTGTAACTCTTTAATTTCACCCATCATGTCGTCATCTACATGCAAACGACCTGCGGTATCAACAATAACAACATCATGAAATTGTTTTTTAGCGTGTGAAATAGCGGCATTCGCAATATCGATAGGCTTTTGTTTAATATCACTAGGGAAAAAGTCTACTTCAACTTCACCAGCTAATGTTTCTAATTGTTTAATCGCTGCAGGGCGATATACATCGGCACTAACAACTAATACTTTTTTCTTTTCTCTTTCTTTAAGAAACTTTGATAACTTAGCAACAGAAGTAGTTTTACCTGCCCCTTGCAAACCAGCCATTAACACTACCGCTGGAGGTGTTGCTTTTAAGTTAAGTACTTCATTAACTTCACCCATTGCCGATTCAAGTTCTTTTTGTACAATCTTTACAAACTCTTGACCTGGTGAAAGACTTTTAGATACATCATGACCAACAGCACGTTCTTTTACATTTTTGATAAAATCACGTACTACAGGTAAAGCAACATCTGCTTCTAATAAAGCCATGCGAACTTCACGTAGCGTATCTTTAATATTGTCTTCGGTTAAACGGCCACGACCACTAATATTCTTTAGTGATTGGCTTAGGCGATCAGAAAGATTCTCAAACATAAACTACTCAGTAGATAGTATTTAAACAGATAATAATTTTATTATAACCCTAGCGATAGAGTGCGAAAACCTAAATTATTCAATAAATGCCAAAAAAGTAGCTATTTTTATGTATAAATAATTTAGAACAACCATTTACGGTATGATTTTTCTTTTTTAGCAATATAAAGAATAAAGATAACAAGAAAAATTAAACTTTATATTGCTACACATATCAAAGTTCTACGTGTATATCGTAGTTATTTTCTATAGTGGTTTATTGTGCTTGATCATTAAATTGAATTTAATGATTAATAATCAAGCATTAAATTCAACTAAACACTGGTTAAACACATTACACTAGTTGATAATAGAGCAATCATTATTATCGTGTATTAATGAAAATCATTTGGAGCTTTACGTGGACTTTTATCAAGCAAGCACTGTATTTACATTATTTGCTTATTTAACCGCTGCAGTTATTATATTAAAAGGTTTGTTTACCGAAAAAGGACCAAACCTGCCTATTGTATTAACAGTAGCGATATTCGGTATAGCAACTCATAGCTATGCATTAACGCATTCTATTATTTCACTTAACCATTTGAACTTTAGCTTACCTAATGTCATTACATTAGTATGTTTACTTATCACGGCAACAGTTACTATTGTTGCTATGCGCTTTAAGATACATCTTTTATTACCAGTCACTTATGGCTTCTCAGCATTGTGGCAATTATTATTACTATTTATTCCAAATGTAGATCATACCTTGTTGTCAACAATGACATTGGTAACCGCAACCCATATTATTATCTCGTTAGTTGCCTATTGTATTTTAGTGATTGCGACTTTATATGTGTTCCAAGTAAAATATATAAATAGTCGATTAAAAGGTAAAGTGTTGTCAAGCATTACACATTTACCTCCATTAATGCAGGTAGAAAGGCAATTATTTTTAATTTTAACACTTGGTACGTTTGCATTATTTATTAGCCAACTTATTGGTTTTCTTTTTCTTGATAGTTATTTTGCATTAGTACATTTACACAAAACAATCTTGTCATTAATTGCCCTCAGTATTTTTTCTGTGACGCTTTGGGGACATTTCCAATTAGGTTGGCGTGGACATAAAGTATTAACATTAATTACTTCTGGTACAGTGCTATTAACATTAGCCTATTTTGGCAGTCGATTTGTTAAAGAATTTTTATTATCTTAATAATAAAGCTTTTTTAAAACACCAATAACGAGCTAAGCTCATTTTACATATTAATAGGGATCCCCTTTTTGGATAACATATCAACAAGCATGCTGTTTACAGCGCTTGGTATACTCATTTTAATTTCTGCTTATTTTTCTAGTTCTGAAACGGGCATGATGTCACTGAACCGCTATAAACTTAAACATTTAGAAAAGCAAAAACACAAAGGTGCTAAACGCGTAAGTAAGTTATTAAATAAACCAGATAAATTAATTGGCGTTATTTTAATTGGTAATAACTTAGTGAATATTGCAGCATCTGCGATTGCAACTATTATAGGTATCAGATTATATGGTGATGTTGGCGTTTTATATGCGACGCTAGTTTTAACGTTAATTGTGCTTATTTTTGCTGAAATTACGCCAAAAACAATTGCAGCTTTATACCCTGAAAAGATCGCATATCCAAGTTCAATTATTCTAAGCTTTCTACTAAAGCTAATGTACCCTTTAGTATATTTAACAAATGCCATAACCAATGGGTTATTAAGCCTTATTGGCGTGAAACCAGAACAAAGACAGCAAAATAGTTTAAGTACTGAAGAATTAAAAACAGTTGTGTATGAATCAAGTGCTCTTATTCATGAACGTGATCAAAGTATGTTAATGAGTATTTTAGATCTAGAAAAAGTTACTGTTGAAGACATCATGATTCCGCGTAATGAATTAATAGGCATTGACATAAACAATGACTGGCGAGTCATTCAAAAGCAATTAACACATTCTACTCATACCCGTGTTTTATTATACAAAGACAATATTGATGATGTTGTAGGCTATGTACATGTAAGAGATGCTTTAAAATTATTATCTAAAAATCAATTTACCAAAGCAAGTTTATTAAGAGCCGTACGAGAATTGTATTTTATACCTGAAGGTACCTCTTTAAATGTGCAGCTATTAAAGTTTCAAGACGCAAAAGAACGCTTAGGCCTAGTTGTTGATGAATACGGCGATATACAGGGCTTAGTAACTTTAGAAGATATTTTAGAAGAGATTGTTGGTGATTTTACAACAACAATGACACCTATACATTCTGACGGTATTCAACCTCAGCCTGATGGTAGTGTGCTCGTTGATGGTTCGGTGAGTATTCGTGAAATGAATAAAGAAATGTCATGGAACTTTCCTACCGATGGCCCTAAAACTCTCAATGGTTTAATTGTTGAAACACTTGAAGATATTCCTCAAGAAAAAATTAGTTTACGGATTGCAGGTTACCCCATTGAAATTATTGAATTAAACGACAATATGATCAAAACTATTCGTGTGATGCCAGATTATTTTGAATCCGAACATGATGATGAAGATGATTAAAAGACATGGTTTTACCCTTTAACATTTCACTATAGTGATAATTGTATTACAGGTACAGTTGTCACTTATTCTCATAGAAACATATACAACTTTTGATTGAGGTAGCGATGAAACTTCACAGAATAATGTTGATAAGTTTAATTCATTTGTTAACGTTTAACGCTATTGCTAACGAAGTAAACACAATAGATATTAGCAATATAGTTTCAAAAGAAGAGTTTTCGAAATACAAAGATGTTGCTGACTTTATTGATTACTCCCCTAAAGTTACCATTATTGATGAAGTTGAAAAAACAGATATAAAAAAGTATGGATCTGATGTTCGTAAAACACTGACTGGCTCTGATTGTGACAGAGATGGTAAAATGGATGATAACATTACATGTAACCAAGTTTATTATAAGCTTTGGTTAAAGTATCAACGCTAAAAACCAACTACTATCAAATTCTCTTATCAAGAACATACTTTAATAATGTGAGAGTATTAATAAATAAAAAACACCTAAAACATCAACAGACTAATATTTTCTTCGAATAGAATAGTGACTGACCTCTTCATATAATGCAATAAACAGCATACGCTATAAACCAAGAAACATACTACTTTAGCCTACCCTAAATAAGAAATAATAACTTTAATAGCAAGTTTACACAATTTTAACGAAATACTAAGATTTTGTGGATAATAACAGAACATTCAAAAGTTACTCACAAAATTATACATAAAAACCAATTCGTTTTTAGCTTTTCCACATTTTCTGTGGATAACAAAGCGAAGCCCAATATTTATAGACGTTCACAATTTGCAATGGTTTTTCACTATTTTTTTAAATAAAAAATAGTGAAAAAATCGTAAGTTTGGCATGAAAACTTGTTGTTTAAAAAGCTAACGATAAGCTCTTATTTTTTGAACATTTAATTAAGAATCGCATTAATGTAAATAATAAATTATAGCTTCCAAATAATCATATCAATAAGTTCTAGCCAAAAAACAAACGCCATAACCAACTTCTATTTAGTTCGTCTTCACAGCTTTTTAATTGGCTGCTGTATTGTTTAGAACGTTTATTAACAATAGCCGAGACTTTAACCAACCATGCTTTCTTGTTATAACTTTTACGTTTATAGCCGCCCCAGCCTTCATGATAATTTAAGTATTGATTATGAGCATCCCATTTAGAGACTTTATTAATTTTATGAGTTTTAGAAATAAACCAACCCATAAAATCAATTGCATCATCAAAATCATTTCGATCTGCTCCACTTCTACCGGTTTCTTTTTTGTAATCACGCCAAGTCAGCGTTTTGGCCTGAGAGTATCCATAAGCACTACTGACACGCCCCCAAGGAATAAAACCTAACACATACTTCTTAGGTGGTAATGCATTTGCTTTAAAAGAGCTTTCTTGATACATCATCGCCATAGGCACATGAATAGGAACTCCCCAGCGATCGCGCATGTCTTTTGCATCAAAATACCAACTACGATGCTCACGAAAAATAGCACAAATATTATCAGGGTTTTTAGGGGGGGGAGTTGCACAACCGGTAATGAAGATTAGTATTGAAAGTATTGCTGTTCGAAGTATAGTCATAAATAAAATAGCTTAATGATACATATTACCCATAATGCCATATTTTTAATAAAAGTCACTCATAGTTAATTTAAGCTAATGAAATACTTTTTCATCAACAGACTGTAAAAATAAAAAATATGAACTTAATTCGATAAAAGCCGGTCTTACTTAATAAGAGAATTAGTAATCCTCTTGAATTTCATGTTTTTATAATGCACCTATTTAGGTGCATTTTTTTTGCCTATAGCTTAACTTATCAGATAGTTAAAGAAAGTAGCACAGTGATCTTCTGATGAAAAATTTATTTATTAAGAAAGTTTGAACTAAATAGAAGACTGTCACTCATACTTAATAAGAGATTTAGTTATTCTCCTTGAGTTTTCATGTTTTTATAATGCACCTAATTTAGGTGCATTTTTTTTGCCTATAACTTAATTTACCAGA
>JALZUE010000156.1 GCA_023301705.1 Alteromonadaceae bacterium
CATCAAGATGCTGCTTTTTATGTTGAAGCTAACCCTGAAGAAGCGTCAGTTTCTACAGCAACACAAGTTCAAGGTAAAGCACTTTCATATAACAATATTGCAGATACAGATGCAGCATTAGAATGTGTAAAAGAATTTGAAGAGCCTGCTTGTGTAATTGTTAAGCATGCAAACCCATGTGGTGTTGCAATTGGTGATAATATTTTAGCGGCTTATGAAGGCGCTTATATTACTGACCCAACATCTGCATTTGGTGGCATTATCGCATTTAACCGTGAATTAGACGCAACAACTGCAGAAGCAATAGTTTCTCGTCAATTTGTTGAAGTTATTATTGCTCCAAGTATTTCAGAAGCAGCAGCACAAATAGTTGCGGCGAAGCCAAATGTACGTTTACTTGAATGTGGCCAATGGGATACTCAAACAACTGGTTTTGATTACAAACGAGTTAACGGTGGTTTATTAGTTCAAGATCGTGATCAAGGTCGTGTTGCTGATAACGACTTACAAGTGGTAACCAAACGCCAACCTACAGAAGATGAAATGTGTGATTTAAAATTCTGTTGGAAAGTCGCTAAGTTTGTTAAGTCTAACGCAATTGTTTACGTAAAAAACAGCTCTACAATTGGTGTCGGTGCAGGTCAAATGAGTCGTGTTTACTCAGCAAAAGTTGCTGGAATTAAAGCGGCTGATGAAAACCTTGAAGTTAAAGGTTCTGTTATGGCATCAGATGCATTTTTCCCATTCCGTGATGGTTTAGATGCTGCTGCTGAAGCTGGAATTACTGCGGTTATTCAGCCAGGTGGTTCTATGCGTGATAATGAAGTAATAGCCGCTGCTGATGAACATAACATTGCAATGGTATTTACAGGCATGCGCCATTTCCGTCATTAATTGATGATAAGTGACTAGTAAAGGTAAGGTATTTCTTTACTTTATCTTTACTAGTTTTTCATATTGAATATATTTTATTCACTTTTCTGAAAGAAATTATTGAGATAACCTATCAAACTATAATGTCACTTATTTTAGTTTATGGAAGTTAAATGAAAAAGCTCACAATGAATAAAATCAATATGATAAAAAAAACAACATTAAAAAGCATGTTCAGTGGTGCTACATTATCACTTGTGTTATTAGCCTCTCCTTTTACTCAAGCTGAAAAGTTAAGTAAACTTGAACAGGCAGTAGCAAGTGAACAACGAACAGAAAAATTTGTAAAGCGTGATCAATATCGTCACCCTGTTGAAACACTAAACTTTTTTGGTTTTCAACCAGACATGACTGTAGTTGAATTAATACCTGGTGGTGGTTGGTATACCGAGATTTTAGCTTTAGCACTAAAAGATTCAGGTACATTATATCTAGCTAACTACCCAGATACTGATGAAGATAACTACTATAGCCGTTCACGAAAAAAATTAGAGAAAAAAGTTGCTACCAACCCGTTATACAAAGATATAGAAATCACAACATATCATCCAAAATATTCAAATGCATTAGCGCCTAAAGGTACTGCAGATCTTGTATTGACCTTTCGTAACTTACATAACTTTAAAGTTGCAGGTGTTGAGCAAATGTATCAAGATGCGTTTTCCGCATTAAAATCTGGTGGTGTGTTAGGGGTTGTGGAACATCGACTAGCGAAAAATTTATCTTGGGAAACAAGTAAAGGTACTGGCTACTTTCCGCAAGATCTAACGATAAAACTTGCTGAAAAAGCAGGTTTTAAATTAGCGGCATCAAGTGAAATTAATGCTAATCCAAAAGATACAGGTAATCATCCAAAAGGTGTATGGACACTTCCTCCAGCATTTAAATTAGGTGATACAGATAAAGACAAATATAAGGCTATTGGTGAAAGTGATCGTATGACACTTAAGTTTATTAAGCCTTAAAAAGCAACAGCGTGTTTTTATTTAATAAAAACACGCTGTAAACAACAGGAATATATATGAACGTTTTAGTTATTGGTAATGGTGGTCGTGAACATGCACTTGCATGGAAAACAGCACAATCTGACAAAGTAACAAAAGTTTTTGTTGCGCCAGGTAATGCGGGTACAGCAGTTGAAAATAAATTAGAAAATATTGATATTGCTTCAAACGATACACCAGCATTAATTGCTTTCGCAAAAAAAGAAAATATTGAATTAACGATTGTAGGCCCAGAACAACCATTAGTTGATGGTGTTGTTGATGCGTTTCAAGCTGAAGGCTTAACAATTTTTGGTCCTAGTGCTAAAGCAGCACAACTTGAAGGTTCAAAAGCATTTACTAAAGATTTCTTAGCTCGTCATGATATTCCTACTGGTTATTATCAAAACTTTACAGAAATTGAGCCAGCACTTGCCTATGTAAGAGAACAAGGTGCGCCTATTGTAGTTAAAGCTGATGGTTTAGCTGCTGGTAAAGGCGTTATTGTCGCATTAACACTTAAAGAAGCTGAAGATGCAATTAAAGATATGCTTGCTGGTAACGCATTCGGCGATGCAGGTCACCGTGTCGTCATTGAAGAGTTTCTTGATGGTGAAGAAGCAAGCTTTATTGTTATGGTTGATGGTAAGAATGTTTTAGCATTCGCTACGAGTCAAGATCATAAACGCGCATATAACGAAGACAAAGGTCCTAATACTGGTGGTATGGGAGCATATTCTCCAGCACCAGTAGTAACACCTGAAATTCATAACCGTATTATGAATGAAGTGATAATGCCAACCGTTGAAGGTATGGCAAAAGAAGATGCAGAGTATACAGGCTTTCTATACGCAGGCTTAATGATTGATGCCGAAGGAACACCAAAAGTTATTGAATATAACTGCCGTTTTGGTGATCCTGAAACTCAGCCAATGATGATGCGTTTACAATCAGACTTATCAGAGCTTTGTTTACTTGCATGTGAAGGTAAGCTTGATGAAGCTACAATCGACTTTGATTCACGTGCAGCAGTTGGTGTTGTATTAGCTGCGGGCGGGTATCCTGCAAGCTATAACAAAGGCGATGTCATCTCAGGCTTAGAAATTAATAAAGCTGCTGATGCTAAAACATTCCATGCAGGTACATCGTTTATTGATGGCCATGTTGTGACTAATGGTGGTCGTGTATTATGTGCCACGGCTTTAGGTAATACCGTGACAGAAGCACAAGAAAAAGCCTATACATTGTTAAAACAAATAGAATGGAAAGACGTACAATATCGTACAGATATTGCGTATAGAGCGATAAAACGTGAACAAAACGTATAATCCTCCTTCTTAGCGAATAAAAAACCCAGTTTATACTGGGTTTTTTTATAACTAAAATAAGATCTTATTATTATTCCGCTAAATGATAATCAATAATTTATATAACATATCGATAAAAACACATTGAATTTTAATCATTTATCATCAATTAACGTCAATAAAACAGCGGTATGTATAAATTTCAATCGAACGATCATTTATTTCAAATAAAATGCAAATAAAGGTTGATCAATTTTGAAAAGTCTCTAGAATGCGCTCCACTTCTTCAGGAAGACCTGAGAAGCGTGTTTTAAGGTGTTTAGTTATCGAATTGATAGTTAAAATCTTAAGTTAACA
>JALZUE010000157.1 GCA_023301705.1 Alteromonadaceae bacterium
ACTGCAAAAATATTAGGATCAAAAATAATATCTTCTGGTGGAAAGCCAATTTCATCAACAAGAATATGATAAGCACGATGACAAATTTCATACTTACGCTCTCGGGTGTCAGCTTGACCCACTTCATCAAATGCCATCACAATAACAGCAGCACCATAACGGCGTAGTAATTCAGCTTGGCGACGGAAAATATCTTCGCCTTCTTTCATACTAATTGAGTTAACAATGCCTTTACCTTGAATACATTTTAGACCTTCTTCTAAAATATCCCATTTAGAAGAGTCAATCATGATTGGTACTTTGGCAATATCAGGCTCACCAGCAAGCAAATTCAAAAAGCGAATCATCGCGGCTTTTGAATCCAACATGCCTTCATCCATGTTGATATCAATAATTTGCGCACCGTTTTCTACTTGTTGCAATGCAACAGCTACCGCTTCATCAAACTTACCGTCCATGATTAAGCGTTTAAAAATGGCAGAACCAGTAACGTTGTTACGTTCACCGACGTTCACAAATAAAGTATTTTCATCAATGGTAAGTGCTTCTAAACCAGAAAGGCGACAAGCAACTTTTCTTGGTTCAATTGTTCTAGGCTTAACACCTTCTACCGATTCAGCCATACCTTTAATATGTGCTGGTGTTGTTCCACAACAACCACCGACAATATTCAAAAATCCAGAACGAGCCCATTCAGATACATGTGGATTCATTTCTTCGACTGTGAAGTCGTATTCACCAAAAGCATTAGGTAAGCCAGCATTAGGATGAGCTGAAACAGCACAATCAGAAATACGGCTCATTTCTTCTACGTATGGACGTAGCTCAACAGGGCCAAGCGCACAGTTTAAACCAAATGAAATCGGTTTAGCATGGCGTAATGAGTTATAAAAAGCTTCGGTTGTTTGCCCTGATAATGTTCGCCCTGATGCATCAGTAATTGTGCCTGAAATCATCACAGGGTAGCGTGTACCTAATTCTTCAAATACTGTTTCAACAGCAAAAATAGCAGCCTTAGCATTCAAAGTATCAAATATTGTTTCAATAAGAATTAAATCAGAGCCACCTTCAATTAATGCATGAGTTGATTCAATATACGCATCTTTTAATTCATCAAACGTCACATTACGAAAAGCTGGATCATTTACATCTGGAGAAATTGAACACGTACGGTTAGTTGGCCCTAATACACCCGCAACAAAGCGCGGTTTATTCGGATTTTTAGCTGTAAAATCATCAGCCGCCTTACGTGCAATTTTGGCCGCCTCTAAGTTAATTTCTTTACTAAGCGACTCCATATCGTAATCAGCCATTGCAATCGTAGTGGCGTTAAACGTATTGGTTTCAAGTATATCGGCACCGGCTTCAAGAAATTGTGTATGAATATTGTGAATGACTTTAGGATTAGACAAAACTAACAAGTCGTTATTGCCTTTTACATCACAATGCCAGTCTGAAAAGCGCTCACCACGGTAATCATTTTCTTCAAACTTATAATCTTGGATCATTGTGCCCATAGCACCATCTAAAATTAAAATTCGTTTAGCTAACTGCGCTTCAAATACGGTAAATGATGCTGACTTTTGCACTTTGCTTGACATGCTAGTCTCCTGTAATAGATGTTTGTATATTTTGAACATCTAATTGGTATGGTGTTATCTGATAAACATAATAGTTTATCCAATTCGTAAACAATAAACTGCCATGGCTTCGCCATGTGCTTAATGGCGTATTGGCTGGGTTATCGTCTTTAAAATAATTAATGGGTACACTAGGAGTTAACCCTGCAGCAATATCTCTATGGTATTCATTTGCTAAAGTGTCCGCTTCATATTCAGGGTGCCCTAATATGAACACTTGTCTTTTATCTTTACTCGCAACTAAAAAAGCACCTGCATCTTCTGATTCACCTAAAATATTTAATGAATCAACCGTATCAAACTGCTGTTTGGTTACTTCGCCATAACGTGAATGAGGCATTAAAAATTCATCATCAAACCCTCGTGTTAAACTTTCTAGTGAACAATTAACGGTATGAGGGTATATGCCAGAAAGTTTATTCTTTCTGACGCTGCGTGTTAAACCATAATGATAATAAAAAGCTGCATTTGCCGCCCAACACAGGTGCATAGTTGACACAACATTAGTTTGTGCCCAATCAAAGACCTCACAAATTTTATCCCAATAAGTAACGTCTTCATATTCAACTAAACCTAGTGGCGCACCAGTAATAATTAAACCATCGTATTGTTTATGTTTAATATCATCGAACAATAGATAAAATTCGTCCATATGATCTTCTGGGGTATGTTTTGAAGACTTATGTTGAATACAAACCAGCTCGATATTAATTTGTAAAGGCGTATTAGATAACATACGAAGCAATTGAACTTCAGTTTCAATTTTATTAGGCATTAAATTCAGAATAGCAACTTTCATCGGGCGAATTTCTTGATTCGATGCGCGATTTTCAGACATCACAAAAATATTCTCTTGGTCTAGAATACTATGTGCTGGTAACTGATCTGGAATTTTAATAGGCATAATATACGCACCATGATATAAAAAATAGAGTACTTTGACGTGGAACAAGCTCAATGTCAACATCTAAACGTATAGACGGCTAAATGATTATCTTACAATTATAACATTTCTCTTACAAATGAATAAATTATCGGCTTTAATAGATAAAAAAATAATTACCTGCTATTTTTATTTATATATTAGAAACTATTTAAGGAAGAGTAGAAATGAGCAATATAAGTCAAAATTGGTCTTGAGTTTCAGTACACAGAAGCAAAGTAAATAAACAGAGCTATAAAGCATATGATTATACTATTAAAACGACTGCTATTAATAACAGTATTACTGATTCCTTTTACAAGTAATGCGATAAATATCGATATTCAACTTAACAATGAAAAAGGTTTACCCGTAGGTAATATTGTTGTTTATTTAGTGCCAGTTGACCCGTCAACACCTTTGCCAAAAATTAACAGCAACATCGTTATAAACCAGCAAAATAAAGCGTTTCAGCCTCAAATAAGCGTAATAAAAAAGGGTAGTGACATACAGTTTATTAATAATGACGATATTACTCATCAAATATATTCACCTATTGGTGATAATAAATTTTCTTTTAAGATTCGTTCTGGTGAACGCCACCAACAACAACTATCTGCTTTAGGCGAAGTCACAATGGGCTGCAATATTCATGATTGGATGAGTGGCTACTTACTTGTGGTTGATACACCTTATTACAACATTACTAATGAAACCGGTATTGTAAACTTTGATATTACACACCAAGGTAAATATGAATTAATACTTTGGCACCCATTATTTAAAAATAAAACACATAGCATATCAAGCATCAAAAACATCACACAAGATACTAAAATAGAACTAACTGTAAAAAACAAAAACATAAAATTACCTATACAAAAGGCTACTGATAATTTTGATTTTTTGTCAGATTATTAAAGGTTGATTTTAATGAAGAGCCTTCAAACAAAGATTTTCCTATTTTTCATCGCCTTACTTGTTATTGTGCAGGCAATGTCATTATTAATGATTCTCACTGGTAATAAGATACAAGAAACTGAAAAAATTGTTAGCCGCTTAAATACCGCAAAAACTATTTTTAATGATAAGTTCAATAACCAAAAGAAATATTTAAATGCATTTGCTGAAACTGCATCAAAAGATTACGGTATTAAACAAGTTTTTGAAGAAGATACTCGAAGTTTATTAGTTGCACTTAATAATCACAGAAAGCGCATTGATGCAGATCTTGCTATGGCAATATCTGATGAAGGCCTTGTCACTGCTCAATTAAAAACGAGCATTAATGACGCTGGTATAAAACAAGTAAGGCAAGGCCCTGAACACGGCGAACCCTTTCGCTATTCAACTTGGTTAGAAAGCCAAGAACTCGCTCATTTATATTTATTAGATAAACAGCTTTATCAATTAAGTTTATCGCCTCTCACCATTGGTTCTAAAACAATAGGTTGGCTAGCCTTTGGTTTTAAAATAGATACTCAATTTGCTAACACCTTCAAAGAAATAACAAACTTAGAAACCGACTTTCTAATAAAAGATAATGAAAAATGGTCTTTAGTTGCTTCATCAAATGAGTCAGCAACACTCAAGTTTGCATTAGAAGTCTTGATTGATAAAGAAAATACCAAGTATATATCTACCAGTAGTAAAATCACCGAGTTCAACGAATACGAACTTGGCATTGTCATGTATGGACTAAAATCAGATGTTGTTGCAATATTAGAGCAGTACTGGTTAAAGTTTATATTTCTAGTAAGTTTTACGTTATTCCTTTCATTAGTGATGGCTTATCTAATATCAGCTTCTATAACTAAGCCTATAAAGCATCTAGTTAGACAAGCAAAAGTAATAGCTAGTGGTAATTACAAAGAGAAAGTTAACATTGATGACAAAGGTGAACTAGGTATACTGGCTAACGAGTTTAATACCATGCAATTAGCAGTATTAACTCGTGAAAACGAGATAAAACATAACGCTAGCCACGATGATTTAACCAATTTACCTAATCGTTGTGCACTGATGACTTATCTTGAAAAATCAATAAAAGATATACCAACTAATAGTAATAATTATAAAAATAGCTTATCTATTAATAAAAATACCCATGCGATTAACAATATTGCTATTTGCCATTTAAACCTCTGCCGTTTAAAAGATATTAACGAAACACTCGGTCATAATGTTGGTGATTGGTTAATAAAAACAGCTTCAGAACGCTTGTCTCAAATAAGCCAAGCAATATTTATTTCTCATATTGGGTCTGATGAATTCATCTTACTTTTCAAAAACATTAGACACGATAATATAGAACCTATTCATAAGCGTATACAGGCAACTTTTGACGAACTTTGTGATTACAATGGTGTAAAAATACAGCTACAAGTTCGTTCAGGCATTGCTTTATTTCCACAGCACGCATCAACAACAAAAACAATTTTACAAATGGCTGATACCGCTTTACATCACGCTAAGAAAAACAACCATTCATTACAAGTATTTGATAACACCTTAAGTATTAATAGTGTTGAACGATTAAATTTAATTAATGATTTAAAAAACGCAATCAATGATGATCAACTAGAACTTCATTACCAACCTAAATTGAATTTACAAACTCAACAACCTAAACACGTAGAAGCCCTTGTTCGTTGGATTCATCCAGTACTCGGTATGATCAGACCTGATGACTTTATTCATATTGCAGAGCAAACAGGTCAAATCAACGCACTAACAAAATGGGTCTATACAACAGCCTTAAAACAATACCAACAATGGCACAAATTAGGCTTAGATATTAATATTGCTGTTAATATTTCTGCAGAAAATTTAAAGTCTCCCGACTTTTTCGACTTCATTTGTACGGTTACAACTGAACACAATGTCCCTACTCACAAAATAACATTAGAAGTCACAGAAAGCGCAGTAGTTGATAATACAGGTACTGCTATGGAGATTCTTAAACGCCTGCAGCAGTACGGTATGAAAATATCGATAGATGATTATGGCACTGGCTATTCTTCACTTTCTCAATTAAAACAATTACCGGTTAATGAATTAAAAATTGATAAGTCGTTTGTTCAGCATTTACATGACGATAATGACGACAAAATTATTGTACGATCAACTATCGCTTTAGCACATAACATGGGGCTAACAGTTGTTGCTGAAGGTATTGAAGACGAATTTGCACTTACTTGGTTAACAGAGCAAGGCTGTGAACTTGCACAAGGCTACTTTATTAGTAGACCAAAACCTAGTCAAAAAATAACACAATGGTTATTAGACAATCAGCAGTTTAAGTATTAATTTCCTATGCTGATAAATATTAATCACTTATCACTATTACTTTTCATAAACGCCCTATTATTTTCGTTTACTAGTAGAAGTGTAGAATTTGATATTAGTGGTGTAGTCGATTTTAGAGTAACAGCTAATGACACCATACAAAGCTTTCGTGACGGAGGTTATGGAAAGTTTGATCTGAGCAATAATGACAGCCTCTCACTTTCGCAAGCTGGTGTTCAGTTTATTACCAGCTTCGATAATGGGTTTTCTGCACATTTAATCTTTAATGCTTACAGTAATAAAGATAAGACAAAAGCTGGCTTAACCGAAGGCTTTATCAAATATAAAAGCCTACCAAATAAACATGGTTATCGTTGGCAAACTAAATTAGGTATCTTTTATCCAGATTTTTCAATTGAAAACCATGGTTTAGCATGGTCAAGTCCAAACACATTAAACTCTTCATCCATTAATACTTGGTTAGGTGAAGAAATAAGGGTATTAGGCAACGAATATAAAATCGTTCGCTTAGGAAAGTTTCATAATAATAACTACGATATTTCATTATCTGGCGCTGCATTTATTAATAACGATCCTGCTGGTACCCTGCTTGCCTGGCATGGTTGGACATCAGGTAATAGGCAAACTTTATGGACTGAAAAAGTATTACTTCCTCCCTTACCTATTATTCAACCTGGTGGACAATTAGCTACTACACAATCACAAGTCGCAGATCCTTTTTTTGAAGTGGATAACGTATTAGGTGCTTATTTAAAAAGTGAAATAAAATGGCATAGAAAAGGTGCAATATCTGTCGCAGCCTATACAAATAGTGCTAAACCTTATGAAGTAAAAGAGCAACAATATGGTTGGAAAACCGAATTTTTACATGTTTCTGCAAGGTGGTTATTCGATAATGGTTTATTAGTGAGTTCTCAATACATTAATGGTACGACTGTTATGCAAGATGCAAATCGTGAAGATGTGGTTAATAGTGATTTTAGAAGTGGCTTCGTCTCGTTAAGTAAACGGTTTGCATCACACAAAGTAACAATGCGCCTAGAAGAGTTTTCTGTTGTTGATAATGACATAACACCGTTCGATGATAACAGTGAATACGGAAAAAGTGGTACGTTAAACTATACCTACCGTTTAAATAAGTCGTGGTTTTTATCCTCTGAATATACATGGATTAAAAGCCGACGAGCTGCCCGCGCCTACACTGGTGACAGTATTCACTTAACCGAACAGCAACTTCAACTTGCTGCTCGTTATTTTTTCAAATAACGCCTCCGGTTATTTATTAATAAGTTCTGTTAACCCAAGTATTTAATTAAACTATATTGTAATAGCATATTATTCCATCAGCATAATTTAACGCATAAAAAAGCCTAATATTAATCATATAATATTAGGCTTTCTAAGAATTAGTTAACTGAAGAATTAATCAGCTAATTCTGTGCTTTCATCTTCAGTTACATCAACATTCTTTGATAGTAATAAACTACGTAATTTAGTATCAAGACCTTCAGCCATTTCTTTATGATCTTTCAAGTACTTAATAGCATTCGCCTTACCTTGACCAATGCGCTCGCCATTACAGCTATACCAAGCACCGGCTTTTTCAACTAACTTATGTTGAACACCTAAATCAATTAGTTCACCTAAGCTGTTAATACCTTCACCATACATAATTTGAAATTCAACTTGCTTAAATGGTGGTGCAATTTTGTTTTTAACCACTTTAACTCGGGTTTCATTACCTACTATTTCATCACCGCTTTTAACAGCGCCAATGCGGCGAATATCTAAACGAACCGAAGCATAGAATTTTAATGCATTACCACCAGTTGTTGTTTCAGGGCTACCAAACATAACACCAATTTTCATACGAATTTGGTTAATGAAAATAATCATAGTGTTCGATTGTTTTAAGTTACCTGTTAACTTACGCATTGCTTGCGACAACATACGAGCTTGTAAACCCATATGTGAATCACCCATATCACCTTCAATTTCAGCTTTAGGAGTTAATGCTGCAACAGAGTCAACAACAATCACATCAATAGCACCTGAACGCGTTAACATGTCACAAATTTCTAAGGCTTGCTCACCTGTATCTGGTTGCGATACTAATAACTCATCAATATTAACGCCAAGCTTTTCTGCATATACTGGATCAAGTGCATGCTCTGCATCAACAAACGCACAAATTTTTCCGTTACGCTGTGCTTCAGCAATAACTTCTAACGTTAACGTTGTTTTACCACTTGACTCTGGACCATAAATTTCAATAACTCGTCCAAGCGGTAAACCACCTGCACCTAAAGCAATATCTAACCCTAGTGAACCTGTTGAAATAGTTTCAACATCCATACTACGGTTTTCACCTAACTTCATAATTGAACCTTTACCAAATTGGCGTTCAATTTGCCCTAAGGCCGCTGACAATGCTTTTTCTTTATTTTGATCCATAATGAGTTCCGTTTTCATTTGTAACTATTTATCTAATAAACAGTAGTATACTGTATACTCGTACAGCATCAAGGGTTTTACATAAACTTTTAACTTAAATAACATAAACTATTGTTAAGTATGAATTTTTATATGAAAATATTTTTATTGAATCATATAATAAATAAAACAGATATATATTACTTACTCACAGATACCACTATATTCAATGAAGTCAGTATATATTTAACAATGCTACTAGCCCTCTTCAACCAACCCAAGTATCATTCCTGTTATATGTTACTCATGTGTTGGTATTTTAAACTTACTCTTATTTCAGCACTCTTTAGATACAACGAAGATTCAAATGACAGATTTATCACAACACACACCTATGATGCGCCAATACTTAACTATTAAGGCGGAATTTCCCACTATTTTAGTGTTCTATCGCATGGGTGATTTTTACGAATTGTTTTTTGATGATGCTCGTCGAGCCTCTGATTTATTAGATATATCATTAACCGCGAGAGGTAAAACAGGGGGCAATGCTATTCCTATGGCAGGTGTGCCTTATCATGCCGTAGAGAATTATTTAGCTAAACTAGTTCAGTTAGGTGAGTCTGTTGCAATTTGTGAACAAGTAGGTGATCCAGCAACCAGTAAAGGCCCCGTTGAACGTAAAGTGGTACGTATTGTTACTCCAGGTACCGTTAGCGATGAAGCGTTATTAAACGATAAGCAAGACAACCTAATCGTTGCATTATTTGAGCATAAAAATAAAAAAAATCAACAATATCATTTCGGCTTGGCTTATTTAGATATGACTAGCGGTCGTTTTATACTGTCAGAACCTGAAACCGTTGAACAAGTACAAGCAGAATTACAGCGTTTAAACCCTGCTGAACTTTTACATAGTGAATCTTTAGAAAATACCGAACTAATACAAGGAAGAAAAGGCTTACGCCGCAGAAGCGAATGGGAATTCGATTTACAAACAGCACATTCAGTATTGAATCAACAATTTCAAACCAATGATTTAACAGGTTTTGGCGTTGAAAATAACCATTACGGTTTAGCGGCTGCGGGCTGTTTATTTCAATATGTTAAAGACAGCCAACGCATTCCTTTACCACATATTAGAAGTTTAATTAGTGAATCAGCTATTAAAGGTGTCATTTTAGATGCAGCAACAAGACGTAATTTAGAGCTAACACAAAACCTTGCAGGCGGCACTGAAAATACACTGGCGGCAATACTTGATAAAACGTCTACCCCAATGGGTTCTCGTTTATTGAAACGTTGGTTGCATTTCCCTTTACGTGATTTACCAACACTTAAGGCCCGTCAACAGATCATCAGCGAAGTATTAAGTTTAGAGCTTGCTCAACCTTTAGCTTCTTTATTAAAAAGTGTTGGCGATGTTGAACGCATTGTTGCCCGTATTGCTTTGCGATCAGCTCGTCCACGAGATTTTGCAAGGTTACGTGCTTCACTACAGCAATTACCCGATTTACAATCTATTTTATCAAGCTCTAGCAATGTCAGTTTACAAAACATTAGTCAGCAACTACTTCCTTTGCCTGCTATACAAACATTATTAGAACAAGCGATTATTGACAACCCTCCTGTATTAATTCGTGACGGTGGCGTAATTGCTCCTAACTACAATTCTGAATTAGATACGTTAAGAGATCTTAGCCAAGGTGCAACAAACCTATTAACAGAAATAGAAGCGAAAGAAAAAGCGCGCACGGGTATTCAGTCATTGAAAGTGGGTTATAACAAGGTTCATGGTTTTTTTATTGAAATCAGTAGAGCTCAATCAGGTGATGTACCAAGCGACTATATTCGCCGTCAAACATTAAAAAACAACGAGCGTTTTATTACCGAAGAGCTAAAGTCTCACGAAGAAAAAGTATTAAGCGCGCAAAGTCAGTTTTTAGCGTTAGAAAAGCGTTTATATGATGAATTGTTTGATCAAGTACTGCCAGAGCTTTCAGCACTACAACAACTTTCTGATGCCTTAGCTGAGTTAGACGTGCTTAATAATTTTGCAGAACGTGCCGAAACATTAAATTATGTACAACCGACCTTAACCGATACCGCAGGTATTCATATTGACGCTGGCCGACACCCTGTTGTTGAACAAATGACAAAAGAGCCTTTCATTGCTAACCCAGTAGCATTAAATGACGAACGCAAAATGTTAATTATTACTGGGCCTAATATGGGCGGAAAATCAACCTATATGAGGCAAACAGCGCTAATTACCTTACTCGCTCACGTAGGTGCTTACGTACCTGCACAATCAGCGAATATAGGCTTAGTGGACAGAATTTTCACACGAATAGGCGCTTCAGATGACTTAGCTTCTGGTCGTTCTACCTTTATGGTTGAAATGACAGAAACAGCCAATATTTTACACAATGCTACAGCAAGAAGTTTAGTATTACTTGATGAAATAGGCAGAGGAACAAGTACCTATGATGGTTTATCGCTAGCATGGGCATGTGCTGAGCAACTGGCAATCAATACACAAGCCTATACGTTATTTGCGAGCCATTACTTTGAATTAACGTTATTAAGTGAGCAAATACCCACATTAAAAAACGTGCATTTAGATGCAGTAGAGCACGACGATAACATTATTTTTATGCATGCCGTACAAGAAGGCGCTGCAAGTAAAAGCTTTGGTTTACAAGTTGCTCAATTAGCAGGTATTCCAAAATCAGTAGTACAAAGAGCAAAACAGCGATTACATGAATTAGAGCAACAAGAATCAGCGACGGTATTACAAACGGTAGCTAAAGAAGAAAACGTACCAACCTCGGCAGCACAGTATTATCAACAGCTTAATTTAATTGATACAAACAGCCATGTGATAGAACGTTTAAGTAACGTTGATGTTAATGACTTAACGCCTAAACAAGCACTTGATTTATTATATGAATTAAAAGAAAACTTATAACTGACTATTTTTACTTTTACCGTATAAAAAATAAAAAAGCCGAATATCACTATTCGGCTTTTTTTATTGAGTCAGTAAAATAGAAAGCTATTCATTACTCACTAATATATTCAACGACTTCTAAACCGAAGCCAGACAATGAGTGATATTTAGTTTGAGAACTTAATAAACGCATTTTACTAACGCCTAAATTAGCTAAAATTTGAGAACCAACACCAACGTTTCTAGAACCAACATGACGTTTAGGTTCTTTCACCGGTTGACCAGCATCTTGTAGTGCATACTTTTTCACTTGATCAATTAATGACTCTGTTGATTCGTGCTTACCTAATAAGACTAATACTCCGCCTTCTTTAGCAATACGTTCTATTGCCGTACCTATTGGCCATTTAGCCACACTATCACGCTCGCTGAACAATAGGTCTTTAAATGTGTTTTCTAAATGTACACGTACTAACGTTGGTTCATTTTCTACAATGTTACCTTTAGTTAATGCAAAGTGAGCTTGCCCATCTATTGTGTCTTTAAATACGGTTAAATCAAATTCACCAAAAGCCGTTGGTAATTTACATTGAGATACACGTTCAATGGTTGTTTCATTAGCATTTCTGTATTCAATTAAATCAGCAATGGTACCAATTTTTATATCAAACTTCTGAGCAATAACTTCTAAATCAGGACGACGAGCCATCGTGCCATCTTCATTTAAAATTTCAACAATAACTGAGGCTGCTTCAAAGCCTGCCATGCGTGCTAAATCAACACCAGCTTCAGTATGACCCGCTCTATTAAGTACGCCACCATCTTTGGCAATTAGTGGAAATATATGCCCTGGTTGCACAATACTATGCTCATTTGCATTAGCATCACAGGCCGCTAATATTGTTGTTGCACGATCTGCTGCTGAAATACCGGTAGTTACACCATGTGCAGCTTCTATAGAAACAGTAAAGTTAGTGGTAAATTGCGCATCATTTTTATCAACCATTAACGGTAATTTTAATGCAGTACACTTTTCTTGGCTCATTGGCATACAAATTAAGCCTCGGCCATGCGTTGCCATAAAATTGATCGCTTCTGGCGTTACTTTTTCAGCCGCCATGATAAAGTCACCTTCATTTTCACGATCTTCATCATCCATTAAGATAATCATTTTGCCTTGTTTAATGTCTTCAATGATTTCTTGTGGGGTATTAAATTGCATGGCAACCTCTTATTAACAATGTTTTATCTAATCAATATGTGAGCAATATCAACATATTATATATATGGAAAATACAATAGTGTCATCAGTATAGCTAACAATGCTATTGATACTATTATAGAAAGTATTTATTTCATGAAGCCGCTACGTGCTAATAAGTCTTGCGTTACACCTGATGGTGTTGAAGCTTCATGCGCAGATGACTTTTTTAACAATAAACGTTCGATATAACGTGCCATCACGTCAACTTCAATATTCACTTTACTACCCACTTGGTAGCTATCAATAATGGTTTCTTTGACTGTGTGTGGCACTATCGTTAAGCGAAAACTAGATTCAGTTAAGCTATTGACCGTTAAACTAATGCCGTCAACAGTAATAGATCCTTTTTCAGCAATGTAAGGCGCTATGCTTTCATGCATTGAAAACCAATAATCAGTGCTATTACCTTTATTTTCAATGCTCTGTAATTCAGCTAAGGCATCTACATGTCCTGACACAATATGCCCGCCAAAACGCGTTGTTGGTAACATCGCTTTTTCTAAGTTCACTTGTTGATTTACTTTATAATCAACAAAACCAGTGCGCTGTAAGGTTTCATTAGATACATCAGCACTAAAGCTAGCACTGTCAAAGGCAACTACTGTTAAGCAAATGCCGTTGCTAGCAATAGAATCACCTAACTTAACATCACTCATATCTAATTTACCAACAGCCACGCTGACACGTGCTCCATTAGCGTTAATTGCTAAACTTTTTATATGGCCAATTGCTTCAATAATTCCAGTAAACATATCGTTCTCTTATTCAGTAATATCTAGTGGTTAATTTCGTTAAATGTAGCCACTATTTTTAAATCATTACCTACTCGCGTCGTTGAGGTAATATTTAAGTGTTTAGTTTGCGAAAGCTCTGTTAATGACGGTAAATCAACTAAACTTTTAGCACTGGCGCCTAATAATTTAGGTGCTTGATATAATATTAATTCATCCACTAAGTTCTGCTCAATAAACGCCCCAGCTAATCGATAACCGGATTCAAGCAATATGTCATTCATACCTCGTTTAGCTAACGCGGCTAATAATAACGATAAATCAATCGTGTCAGTATTTTCTTTTAAATCTATTTCAAGCTCTTCAACATGATTAGGCCATTGAGTAGCCTTAGCTTGAGTAGTTGATAAGCTCTGTACTCTTTTACGTATTAAAATAATAGGAGATGTACTTGAAAATAAAGCTAAATCAGGAGTTAATCGAAACTTAGAGTCAATAATAACACGAATAGGTTGGCGTAATTCATTTTCTAAAAAAGAAGGGTTAATTAATTGCTCGTAACGTACATTTAATTTGGCATCATCTGTCATTACGGTATCTGCACCACTAATAATAGCGCAGCTTTGCGCTCTTAATATTTGTACATCGGCACGAGCATGTGACCCAGTAATCCATTTGCTTTCACCTGACGCCATTGCTATTTTTCCGTCAAGGCTGGCCGCTAACTTACAACGTACAAGTGGCTTTTTATTGGTCATCAAATGAAGAAAACCAGGGTTTAATGTTGCAGCTTCATCGGCTAATAAATTATGCGCAGTTTCAACGCCAGAATTTTTTAATATTTCTAAGCCATTACCCGATACTTTTGGGTTAGGATCAACCATTGCAGCAATCACTTTTTTCACGCCAGCGTTAACTAAAGCTTCAGCACATGGCGGTGTTCTTCCGTAATGAGAGCATGGCTCTAATGTGACATAAGCCGTTGCACCTTTGGCTAATTCACCCGCTTGTTTCAACGCATTAACTTCAGCGTGCCCTTCCCCCGCTTTTTTATGAAAGCCTTCACCAACAATTTGATCACCTTTAACAATAACACAACCTACTCGCGGGTTAGGCGACGTAGTAAACCACCCTTTTTTAGCCAGTTTAATTGCACGGGCCATGTACATATAATCAAGTTCGGTAAAAGTATTCATAATAAGTTCATAAATTCAATAAAAGGTAAGGTTATTCGTCATCATCAAGGCGTGCTATTGCTTCACCAAACTCTTTAATATCTTCAAAAGAACGATATACCGAGGCAAAGCGAACGTACGCAACTTTATCTAGTTTTTTAAGTCCGTTCATAATTAAGTTACCTAACATTTCACTGGGTACTTCACGCTCACCAGTTGCCCGTAACTCTGACTTTAAACGATTAATTGATTGTTCGGTTTCGTCAACACTAACAGGCCTTTTTTCCAAAGCACGTAACAAACCATTACGTAATTTTTCTTCATTGAAAGGCTCTCTTGAGCCATCACGTTTAATAATGCTTGGAATCACTAATTCTGCCGATTCAAATGTAGTAAAACGTTCATGACAAACAGTACATTCACGTCGGCGACGAATTTGATGACCATCAGCGACCAAACGTGAGTCAATCACCTTGGTTTCAACTTCACTGCAAAAAGGACAGTACATAATAATCTCTAAACATGAATGAAATAACACATAGGATTAATGAGATATTCACTCATTAATAGCCATTGTGATTAATGGTATTTTTTTGTTTATTATTTATAGCAAATAATAAACAAAAAAATAGCCACAATAAGTGGCTACTTTAAACTATTTATAAAAATAGTGTGAAAACTAATTGTTTGAACAAAAACAATTAAGCGTACACTGGTAAACGAGCACAAATCTCTTTTACTTTTTCACGAACAGTTGCTTGTGTTTCTTCGTTTTCAATATCGTCTAAAATATCACAAATCCACGTTGTTAATAACTTAGTTTCTTCAACTTTAAAACCACGACGTGTAATTGCTGGTGTACCTAAACGTAAGCCAGACGTTACAAACGGAGAACGAGGATCATTTGGTACTGAGTTTTTATTTACTGTAATGTGAGCATTACCTAATGCAGCATCAGCATCTTTACCTGTCATGTTTTTATCGATTAAATCTAATAATAACAAGTGGTTTTCAGTACTGTTAGAAACAACTTTGTAACCACGTTCTTGAAGTACTTCAACCATCGCTTTAGCGTTATCAAGTACTTGCTGTTGGTATACTTTAAATTCTGGTTGTAATGCTTCTTTAAACGCTACCGCTTTAGCAGCAATAACATGCATTAATGGGCCACCTTGGCCACCAGGGAAAACAGCAGAGTTTAATTTTTTGTAAACTGCTTCATCACCACAACCTGAAACAATTAAACCACCACGAGGGCCAGCTAATGTTTTGTGTGTAGTTGTTGTAACAACATGTGCATGTGGTACTGGGTTAGGGTATAAACCAGCTGCAACTAAACCTGCAACGTGAGCCATATCAACCATTAAGTAAGCACCAACACTGTCAGCGATTTTACGTAAACGAGCCCAATCAACAATGCCAGAAAAGGCAGAAAAACCACCAATAATCATTTCAGGCTTGTGTTCTGCTGCTAAACTTTCGATTTGAGCGTAATCAATATCACCTGTTTCTGCATCTAGACCGTACTGAAACGCTTCATATGATTTACCAGAAAAGCTTACGTGTGCACCGTGAGTTAAGTGACCACCGTGTGCCAAACTCATACCTAATACTTTTCCGCCTGGCGAAACTAAAGCTTGGAATACTGCAGCATTAGCTTGTGAACCAGCATGTGGTTGTACGTTAGCGTAGTCAGCACCGAAAAGCTCTTTTGCACGTTCAATCGCTAAAGACTCTGCTTTATCAACATATTCACAACCGCCGTAATAACGCTTACCCGGATAACCTTCTGCGTATTTATTAGTTAATTGTGAACCTTGAGCTTCAAGTACACGCGTACTACAGTAGTTTTCAGAAGCAATTAGTTCAATATGCTCTTCTTGACGAACAACTTCATCAGTCATTGATTGATAAAGTTCAGCGTCGAAATCAGCGATATTCATATCACGAGTTAACATGGGTTATCCTCATTAAGTGTTATTGTTTTATTTAAGCTTATATTCACGCTTAAATAAGTGACAAATTAATCAATATTTAATGGGCGATATTTTGCCTGAATAGCAGCACTATGTATATATTTTCAATGATAACTTTTATAAGGTTTGTATACTATTTACTTATATGTAAGGCAAAAAATTATTTAGACAAAAAAATTACTTATTGATATTACGTAATACTCAGCTGATAAGCTCAATAATTGTTCACATCAATACTTACTCTCTTCTATAAACTACAAAAAAGCATAACAAACAACAAAAACAGTGCAAAAAACAGACAAAAGTGTCAATAATGCGTAAAAAAAATAAATTAATAATTCCTATTTTGTAAAAATAACGATAGAGTTTTGAAAAGTTTAAAAAACTAAGGTAAAAAGTTATGGAATTAAATCAGTGGATAGATGAACTATTTGAAGTTTTTGATGCCGATAAAGATGGTGTTATTAACCGAAGTGAATTTGTAGAATTAATTGATGTGTTATTACAAGATAAAGGCATTAGAATGTGTGAAACTATTTTTCACCGCTTTGATAAAAACCACGACAACTCAATTTCAAAATCAGAGTTACGTGACATGCTTATTGAATTAGCACTGTAGTAAAAGTAGCTCTAATTACGCTTTACTTTATAAGTATAAATTTACAGACATAAATTGCAGAACGTATTTTCTATTTTCTTCTAGCGTTAACGTCAATAAAGTTAACAAAAAATACGTTCTATTTACGTAATAACCTCTAACTATGTTAATTGAATAAGCTCATCAAAAGGCTCTACAGTCACTAATTCGCCCTCACTCACCCGGCCCTGTTCTTGTGGTAGCACAATAAAACAGTTCGCTTGACCAATACTTGATAAAATACCCGAACCTTGTGCTCCGGTTGTTTCAACCATCAACTCACCCGTTTCAGTGGTTGATAAAATACCACGTTGAAAGTCTTGTCGCCCTGGCGCTTTTCTTAATGCACTTAATGTTTTTACCTTAAAGCTAAGTTTTTTACGTGGTAACGCATTTTGTAACTTAACTAAACCAGGTACCGCTAATTGATACATAGTCACTAATGCTGAAACAGGGTTACCTGGTAGGCCAAAGAACACACTATTCTTGAGCTTGCCAAAAGCAAATGGTTTTCCTGGTTTCATTGCTAACTTCCAAAAACTTACACTACCTAAGCTTTCTAGTACCTCTTTGGTAAAATCGGCTTCACCAACAGAAACACCTCCAGATGATATAACAACGTCAGCTTGCTCATCAGCAGCTTCAAACGCTTGTTGAATGTTATTAGTATCATCGCTAATAATGCCAAAATCTATCACTTCAACATTCAGCTTTTGTAACATGGCAGATAAAAAATAACGGTTACTTTCGTAAATATCACCTTCTGTTAATGCATTACCCGGTGTTTTTAATTCATCACCCGTTGCAATTAACGCGACTTTAATCGGTTGATAAACATCAATATTAGCAATACCTAATGAAGCAATTAACCCTAATTCAACAGCACTTAATCGTTGTCCGCGCTTTAATACTTGTTGACCAATAGTTATGTCTTCGCCTGCATTTCGAATATTTTGACCAAGCCTTTTATCTTCATTAAAAGTAATTTGTAAACCTGCTGCTTGTGTATTTTCTTGCATTTCAACTGTATCGCAGCCTTCAGGTAATTTAGCACCAGTCATAATTCTAATACACTCGCCAGCATTGCAAGTACCTTTAAACGGTTCACCTGCAAATGACTTACCCGCCAGCGTTAATGTTTTGTTATGACTATTAGTTAAAGAATTTAAAGCAAACGCATAACCGTCCATTGCCGAATTATTATGTGGAGGAACAGCAACTGGGCTCACAATATTTTTAGCTAAAACATAATTTAAAGCAGGTGCAATTCCTTGTGTAATATCTATTTTTATCGTTTTTTCAGTAGGTGTTAAATTGTTTAACAATAATGACAATGCATCATTAAAAGAAAGTAACTGAGGGTTTGCACAAATATCTTTCATAATGTTTAACCTAAATATTAAGTATTTTAACTGTATTATTAAATATCAAAAAAATGATGAACAATCATACAAGTAAGAAGAATAATGACGCATATTTTACGCATAAAGTGACATAATAACGACTAGCAAATGCCAATTAATAACGATTAACTTGTTATGTGAGATTGTACTTTGCAGTAAAAAGGTTAAAATAGGTCTACTTTAAATTCGCCGAAGCTTACTGAACTAACCTCGTTATTTACAAACGCAAATACTTTTACCTATGTCTTTAATAATGCATAGATAGAAATATAAGCCAATGAATCAAGCTCTATTGATGTAAATACAGTATGTTGTTTAAGCCGTGGTTTTATACCACCAGGGTTAACAAGGAAACGCGTTAGCCTCCCCCTATTTGGAAAGGTGATCATGCTATCTGACAACTTTGGTCGTAAGTTTTATTACTTACGCCTTTCAATTACTGACGTTTGTAATTTCAAATGTACATATTGTTTACCTGACGGTTACGAATGTGATAACGACAGAGATTTTTTGTCTCTAGACGAAATCAAGCGTACCGCACAAGCATTTGCTGAATTAGGCACAGAAAAAGTACGGATTACTGGCGGTGAGCCATCATTGCGTAAAGACTTGCCTGAAATCATTAAAGCCGTGAAGCAAACACCAGGCATTAAGCAAGTTGCAATCACCACGAATGGGTATAAATTACCTGAGCATTTACCTGCCTGGTTAGATGCAGGCATTGATGCAATAAATATTAGCATCGACAGTTTTGATCCAAGACAATTCTATTCAATTACAGGACACAATAAGCTAGAGCATATACTTAAAGGTATTGATGCTGCCATGATTGATGGTCGGGCTAAAATTAAAGTCAATACGGTATTAATGCGTGAGTATAATGCCTTTGATTTAGATAATTTTTTACGCTGGATCAAAGACAAACCTGTTTCATTGCGTTTTATCGAATTAATGGAAACTGGTGACAACAAAGCCTTTTTTAACAAGCAACACGTCTCAGGTGAAAGCATCAAGCAGCACCTGTTAAAAAATGGTTGGTTACCATCAATTAGAGATAAATCAGCTGGTCCGGCTCAAGAATTTTACCATAGTGATTACCAAGGTACTATTGGCTTGATTATGCCTTACAGTAAAGATTTTTGCGCTTCGTGTAATCGATTGAGAATCAGTTCTTTAGGTAAGTTACATTTATGTTTATTTGGTGAACAAGGTTTATCGTTAAAAGATTATTTACAGTCTGATGATATTGAGCCGTTAAAAGAGCAAATTGTTGCATTACTAGATGATAAAAAAGAAACGCATTTTTTAGAGCAAAACTTAACTGGCGCAACCAAACATTTAGCAATGTTAGGTGGTTAACTTATGAAAGCAATGAATAAAACGCTTTTAGGAAGTGAATGCTTAGGCATTGTTTTAGCGGGTGGTTTGTCTACTCGAATGGGTGAAAACAAAGCAAACCTTCAACACTTTGCCGTAAAAGCTAATTTACCCAATAACCCGTCATGCAACCAGCAAAGCAACATGTTGGAATTTAGCCAACAAACGCTAAAAAACAGTGGTATCAATAACGTTGTTGTTAGTGGTGATAACTATGAAGTTACTGACAACTATAAAAACTTAGGCCCTATTGCCGGTATTTATAGTGTTATACAGCAGTATCGCCCTAAAGCTGTATTAGTGATGCCGGTAGATTTACCGTTAATGACTTGTGATATATTACAAAACCTAAAATTAAAAGGTGAATTAAGTCAAAAGGCATGCTTTTATGACAACCATTATTTACCCTTATATTTACCTGTTAATAGTTTAACCGAACTTACTTTCTCGCAATTATTTTCTCATATGAACAATAATATAAATGGTTCTGCGACTATAAAAAATAACAGTACAAGGCACGAAATAAAAGGACCTTCAATGCGACAATTTTTATCGCAATTGCCACACCAACGTCTTGTTCTGAAAAACGAAAAGTCATTATTTAATTGCAACACGCCACAGCAGTGGCAACAAGCGCAAGCATTGCATAATAAAACTGTTGTTAATTAACACAATATATAAAATTATTTCCAATCAAGGTGAACAATATTATGGCCAATAAACCTCGTCCAGCTTTTCAAGCATTAAACATTGCAGTACTTACCGTTTCAGATACGCGTGATGAAAGTAATGACACATCGGGTCAAGCGTTAGTTGAGCGCCTAACAAGCGCGGGTCACAACTTAAGTGATAAAAAAATTGTTAAAGACGATATTTACCAATTACGTTCAGTGGTTTCACAATGGATCGCCAATGATGAGATTCAAGTCATTATAAGTACTGGTGGTACTGGTTTTACCGCAAGAGACAATACACCAGAAGCATTATCGGTATTATTTGACAAACAAGTTGAAGGGTTTGGCGAGGTTTTTCGCGCGGTATCATTAACAGAAATAGGTACATCAACCGTTCAATCTCGTGCATTAGCAGGTATGGCAAATAATACGGTAATTTTCTGTGTGCCTGGTTCAACCAATGCATGTAAAACGGCTTGGGATAAAATTATTGGCGAACAGGTTGATGCTTCACACGGACCATGCAACTTTGTGACACATTTAAAGCCACAAACACCCGCTTGTGGGAGTCGTGGTTAATATGACAAAAGCAACAACACCTGAACTTACTCACCTAAATAAAAAAGGTGAAGCCAATATGGTTGATGTGACTAATAAAGCCATCACCGCAAGAACAGCTCGTGCTCAAGGCTTCATTAATATGAACAACACAGCTTTTTCGTTAGTCAGTAAAGGTGAGCATAAAAAAGGTGATGTTTTTGCTGTTGCTCGTATTGCCGGTATACAGGCAGCTAAACAATGCAGTAATTTAATACCTTTATGCCACCCTTTAATGCTTAGTAAAGTACAGGTTGATTTTGAGATAGACACAGAAAACCAACGCATAAAAGTACTTAGCTTATGTAAGTTAAGCGGTCAAACAGGTGTAGAAATGGAAGCCTTAACCGCTGTTTCTGTCGCTTGCTTAACCTTATTTGATATGTGTAAAGCAGTAGATCCTGAAATGGAAATTTATGGTATTAAAGTATTAAGTAAAGAAGGTGGTAAATCAGGTAACTGGCAAACAACACAACCTTCAGATAATAAGGCCTAACATGATTAATGTAATGTTTTTTGCTCGTTTACGCGAACAGCTACAATGTGAAAAGATGACAATAAACTTTCAAGATGTCGTAGCAAGTTCACAAGGTGAAATTACTGTCGCACGGTTAAAAGCTTATTTAATCGAGCTTAACCCTAGTTGGTCTGTGCATTTTGAAAGTACATTATTACATGCTGTTAACCAAGAAATGGTGAACGATAACGTTACAATTCAGCCTAACGATGAAGTGGCCTTTTTTCCACCAGTTACTGGCGGATAAACTCTATATTAGGTGTTAAGAAATAATGATTAGTATACAAGCGCATGACTTTGACATTAGTGACGAAACCAATTTATTAGAGCAAAATAATCATGATGATGGTGCCCTAGTCACGTTTACAGGTCGTGTTCGTAATAAAAATTTAGGTGACGATGTTAGTGCCCTTCACTTAGAGCATTATCCAGGTATGACGAAAAAGTCATTAGCGTCTATTATAGAGCAAGCAAAATCTCGCTGGCCAATAAGCCGAGTCAAAGTGATTCACCGTATTGGTACTTTAGCTGTTGGCGAGCAAATTGTTTTTGTTGGTGTTACGAGCCCACACCGTGAAGCTGCTTTTCAAGCATGTGAATTTATCATGGACTACTTAAAAGTAAGCGCACCATTTTGGAAAAAAGAAGTAACTCCTAACGGTGACCGTTGGTTAGATGCCAAAACAAGTGATACAAACAAAGCAAGTCACTGGAATAGTAAGACTTAAAAATAGTAAAGCTTAATAATAGCAGGAAGACTAGTGATGAATTTCCCCCTAAAAAAGCATCAATTGAGTAGCGTTTACAAGCTGTTTATCCTATTAACTTTTTTTCTTTGTTCATTCATCATTAATGCACAACCTTTGCGTATAGCTGTTTCCGCTAACTTCCACCCCGTTTTGGTTCAATTGCTACCAATATTTAAACAACAAAATATTATTAACAATAGCCCTTTTGCTCACCAGTCTGTCGAGTTAATTAGCGCAGCAAGTGGCGTATTACATCAACAAATACGTTATGGCGCCCCTTTTGATATTTTTTTATCTGCTGATTCACTAAGACCTCAGCAATTAATTGATGAAAACAAAGCACTCTCATCATCACTAATAACTTATGCGGTAGGCCAATTATCATTATGGTCTAAAAATAACGCGCAGTTTAATCATAAAGCTTCTATTGAAGATATACTCTCAAGCGAAACAAGCCAACCTAAACACTTAGCAATTGCAAACCCTAACACAGCGCCATACGGTAAAGCCTCTAAAGAAGTATTAAACCAGCTAAATTTATGGCAAAGTTATCAACACAGGCTCATTACAGGAATTAATATTAATCAAACCTTTCAACAGGTCAGAAGCGGTTCAGCACCACTGGGTATTGTTGCAACAAGTCAGTTAATATTGAATAACTTCACCAATGGCATACCAGTGTCTCAACAACTTTATTCACCAATAAAGCAACAAGGTGTTATTTTAAAGCGCAGTAAACAAGTGGCTTTTGCACAAAGATTCATGGCTTTTTTACAATCAGCAGAAATACAGCAGCAATTAACAAATTACGGATATTTATCGGGTACTTCTGCAAATAACATAGCGATTGAGCACCATCTTAAGGCTAGCGATGAATATTAATAACCTTGATTTAATTGCGTTAATTACCACCGTTAAATTAGCGTTTATTACTACTTTTATTTTATTACTAATAGGTACGCCCTGTGCGTGGTTTTTAGCCCGTATGCGTTCTCGATATAAATTTTTTTTTGAAGCACTTATCGCTTTACCTTTAATATTACCGCCTACGGTTATTGGCTTTTATTTACTCATCGCCTTTGCACCTGACGCTTTACCAGGCCAATTATGGCAAAGTATTACAGGACAACAATTAGCCTTTAGTTTTAGCGCATTAGTCATTGGCTCTGTTTTTTATTCTTTACCTTTTGTTATACAACCTTTGCAAAAAGCGTTTGAACAATTAGGTACTAATATCGTTGAAGCCAGCCAAGTACTGGGGGCTTCGCCAATTAATAGCTTCTTTACTATTGTTGTGCCAATGACCAAAGCCAGCTTTATCACAGCTGCAAGTTTAGGTTTTGCACATACCATTGGTGAGTTTGGAATTGTATTAATGATAGGTGGTAATATTAGTGGTGAAACACGCGTACTATCAATTGCGTTATTTGATCATGTTGAAGCATTTAATTATGCAAAGGCACATATGCTAGCAGCAGGCTTATTAATAGGCTCATTTATTTTTCTGACCTTAATTTCACTATTAAATAAAAAGCATCAATCTCAGAATAATACTATGACAGATCATTCATCATGAAAGATCTTGCTATCAATATTGCTTTACCCTTACAGCAGTTCAATTTAAAGGTTAAGGTCGATATATCATTAACCGCTATCACTGCAGTGTTTGGTTATTCAGGCGCAGGAAAAACCTCATTATTACGTTGTATTGCAGGCCTAGAAAAATCAGCCCAAGGTACAATTCTCTGTAATAACTCAGTATGGCTGCAAACAAAAAATACAGCTAATAAAGCTATATCTGAACCGTCTACCTTTGTACCCGCTCATCAACGTAATGTCAGTATGGTATTTCAAGACAATCGCTTATTTGAGCATTTAAACGTTGAAAAAAACTTAGCTTACGCACTTAAGCGCAAACGAAATAGCAGAATAAATTATGACGAAGTTATAGCGTTAACTAATATAAAACACCTATTAACCCAATTTCCATCAACACTGTCTGGTGGAGAACAGCAGCGTGTAGCAATTGCCAGATCTATATTGAATGAGCCATCGTTATTATTATTAGATGAACCTTTTAGCGCCCTAGATTCAAAACATAAAGCGAATTTAATTAGCCTGTTACAAAAAATACATCAGCAATATCAACTACCAATGGTATACGTAAGCCATAGTGTTGACGACATTCAACAATTAGCAGATACAACGCTAGTATTAAATAAAGGTCTTGTGACGCTTTTTGATCAAACCCATCATGTTATTCATCAGCTTGGTGAAGATAATATGATCAAACAGCAAACTTGTTTAACGTTAACCGTTAATAGTGATGAAACAAGTCAGGTATCAGATTATGGTTTAGTTGCGTTATCCCTTGATAAGAACACTCGGCAAGTTATTTATGTTGCCAAAGAAAACATAAAACTACGCGAACAACATTTATTATCATGCTATATAAATGCTAGCGATATTAGCTTAAGCCTAACGTCTTCACTTGATAGCTCAATAATGAATCAGCTAGCCGCAACAATTAAAGAAGTACATATATTTGATCAAAAAGCGCTCATTAAGCTAGACAGTTATAACCACACTTTTTATACCTTAATTTCGTTATTTTCATTGAAAAAATTAAACTTAGTTAAACACCTTAAACAATGTGATCAAAACCGTATCATTAATCAGTATATAAGTTGTCATCAACTTGCAAGATCAAAGGTGTACATACAATTTAAAGCAAGTAGTGTTAAAACATTAAGTGAATCTCTTAATGTGTAAATATATCGCACTTCATTTTACCTAAAGATAAAGAGGTTTTTGTGTTAACGCATCATGAAAAACTAAAATATAGTCGTCAAATCATGTTAAGCCCTATTGGCGAGGAAGGCCAATTAGCACTACATAATGCTAAAGTATTAATCGTAGGTTTGGGAGGTTTAGGCAACCCTGCAGCGCAATACTTAGCGGCATCAGGCGTGGGCACATTATATTTAGCTGACGGTGATACTATAGATTTAAGTAATTTACCTCGTCAAATTCTTTTTAGTGAAAACGATATAGAACAAAAAAAAGTAGATATTGCTGAACAAAAACTCAAGGCACAATATCCTCATGTTGAAATAGAAGTTATAGATGAAATGCTTGATGATGAGCTAGCCAGTTATTACATTTCACAGGTAGATGTTGTGCTTGATTGCACAGATAACATAGCAAGTAGGTATTTACTTAATAAACATTGTGTTGCTGAAAAAATACCATTAGTTGTTGGCGCTGCAACAGGGTTTGACGGCCAATGTTTAATAGTAAATAGTCTCCATGAAAATAGCGCTTGTTATCAATGTTTATTTCCAGCTAGTGAAAAAGCACCAGAACAAAACTGCCAAACCTTGGGCATTCTTGGCCCTGTATTAAGTATTATTGGCGGTATGCAAGCTTTACAAGCGATTAAACAGATTGTTGGCGTGAACGTTAACACTAATCAACTATTAATGTTTGACGGTTTATCAACTCAATGGCAGTCATTCACGCTACCTAAAAATAACGACTGCCCTGTTTGCGCTCAATGAATAACCTTTGTAAAAATAAATTTACCTAATTCGGTTAAACAAACGCTATAAAATAATTGCACAGTGTGGTTTTTATCCTATATTCAAGTAATAACGAGAATCAAGGGTACAATATGACACTTAAAAAACAGTTAATTTTAAAAGGGTCTGTTTTATTTATTTTATCAATTTGCTTGTCTGCGAATGCAGCCAATAGCTTCAATGCAAAACACATCGGACAAGGGTTCACCTCATTAACTACCGATTTTACCGCCGCAATTAATAATCCTGCTTTAGCTAGCGCTTATGATAGTGATGATGATTTTTATTTTAGCTTCGGTGCGGGTATTCTTGCCTCCGATGAAGGTGATGTCATAGATATAGGTGAACAAATTTCTGATGATATCAATATACTCAGTGATGAAATTGATGACTTAGCATTTGATAGTCAAACAACATTAATTGATGTGGCAAATGCACAAATATCATTACTTATACAGGCTAATAATATTACGGATAATTTATCATTGATTGATGAGAGCCCTGTTACTGCACGTATTGGCACCAACGCATTACTTATGCTGCCAAATAAGTACATAAGCCTAGGAATTTTCGCCGATCAATATGCACGTTTAAGTGTTTCTGTTGACTATGATGATACCGATACATTCTTACTAAATGCAGCCATTGTTACTTTAAACAGTGATTTACTTGATAATTTATCATCTTCTGGTCAGGGATTAGGATACTCAGTAGCAGAAGCAGGAGTAATAGTTGCCAAAAATATTATTGAGAATGAAAACTACACATTAAATTTAGGCGCTAAAATTAAGTACCAACGAATTGATATCATATCAACAACTGTCGATATTAATGACTTTGATGATGATGAATTTGATTTAGATGATGACATTGCTGATAGTACTCAAACTAATGTAGATTTAGGCCTATATTTAAATTGGGGAGCAAAAAATCAATGGCACTTTGCGTTAGTAGCTAATAACTTATTAACTCATGATATTAGCAAAAAATCAATGGCACTTTGCGTTAGTAGCTAATAACTTATTAACTCATGATATTAGCTTTGTTGTTGACACTGAAGATGTAAATTTTGAATTAGAAGTCAATGCTCAAGCCGCAATTAGTTATGGTCATTCATGGTACCGCTTTTCTGCTGAAATAGATTTACTCGAAAGAGAAGGGTTTGCTAATTTAGAGGAATCTCAATACTTTGCTTTAGGGTCTCAGTTATCACTAGGTGAACATGTACAATTCCGCTTAGGTGCTCGTACCGATTTAAATAATGTTGATGAAGATGTATTTACCTTAGGTTTAGGTCTATCACCTTGGGATATACTTGCCCTAGATTTATCGGCGTTAGTAGGCCCAAACGACACCATAGGTTTAGGATTACAGCTTGGAATTAAGTTATAAATAATGGCCAGCATTAAATTGTAAAGAAAAGAAAATTAATGCCGTTAAAAGTTAACTACTGATATAATCAAAAATAGATAAAAAAAATCATTGTTAGCTAATTACTTAACTAACTGTTCATATTGAAAAATTTATTATCGATACTATTTTTAATACTTCATATTTAACTATCAACAGAGCTGTAAATGTCAGAAAATATTAGTCAAATACTTCACCGTAGTCTGCAACAATTAGATGCGCAAACTCCCTTATTTATCAATCTGCCTCATTGTTCTTTTATCGACGAGTATTGTTCTGTTTACCCATCAGCAAAATTAACCTGTTTTAATTCTAATTTTGAATACTTTAAACAGCACCAAAATAAAACAACATACAGCTCTTTTTTTGGTGCGACTTATGACGAAACATCTAAACATGATTTAGTCGTTATTTATTACCCAAAAGCGAAGCAAGAGCTAAGCTTTATTCTCGCTATGCTACAAAATCATGTTTTAGAAAATGCGACTGTAATATTAGTAGGTGAAAAAAATAGCGGAATTAACTCGTCAAAAAAACTTGTTGATAATTACATTCAACATTATCAAAAAGCAGATTCCGCTAGACACTGCATGTTGTTTACAGGTCAATATCATAATGAAGAAAGACCTTTTAATATTGAACAGTGGTTTAAAAATTACACCGTAAACATTAATGAAACTGAAATAAAAGTAGCCGCATTACCAGGTGTATTTAGTCAAAAAAAATTAGATGTGGGCACAAAAGTATTACTCGATAACTTGCCAGTAATCACATCAAAAAATTTATTAGACTTTGGTTGTGGTGCTGGTGTGATAGCAAGTTTTATTGGCACTAAATATAAAGATATCACTTTAACGCTTGCTGATGTTAATGCACTAGCATTAATTTCAGCGGAAAAAACGCTAACGTTAAATGCTCTTCAAGGTAATATTCACGCTACAAATAGTTTATCAAACATTAACAATCAATTTGATTTAGTTATAACGAATCCTCCTTTTCATCAAGGACTCAAAACAAACTACCATGCTACTGAGTCATTTTTATCAGGTATTCACCAGCAAATAAAAACAAAAGGCGAGTTAATAGTTGTTGCTAATAGTTTTTTAACTTATAAACCGATAATGCTAAAAAGTTTTGCTGTTGTTAATGAAGTTATAAATCAACAAGGGTTTACAGTATTTCACTGTAAAAAATAACCATTTAATTGCTAGTAATAATAAAGGGGTATCATGCAAATCAATAAAACTGTACGCACATTAAAATACCCTTTATTTTACGTACATACGCTATTTGTTTTGGTGGTTTCATCAATCATATTTATTGCATTAACAATTTTTTTTATTGGAAAAAACCAAGAAATTACAAAAACTCATATAAAAGAATGGGCAAATATCGCTAATTTAAGCGCTAAACAATCGTTATTATACGAAGATCAAAAGACTGAACTATTGAATTCATTATTAAATAACTTTAAAGAAATATCTGATATCAACTTTATCTATATTTACAAAAAAGAAGCTCAAGGAGTTTCATTAGTTTACTACCATAATAAAACTCCTTTACTAACCTCTTCTTTTTCTGATAGCAAGATTCAAAATTTACATTCTCCTGTTATCATTAATAATGCTTTAGAATATATCGAACCTGTTTTATCAAATAAGAATGATGTGATTGGTTATATTTATATACAAACATCATCGAAAGTAACTCCTGCTTTATTAAAAACATTAACACTATTCGCATTAATAGTATTCGTTATTATATTTTTTTCGTCACTACTCTTAATTTCATTTTACTACCAAAATATTATGAAGCACCTTCAACGCACAATAGAAACAGCTCAAGCAGTAGCTAAATTTAAAAATTACCGTACAACATTTGAACGCTCTCACTTTAAAGAAATAGATAAGTTAAATTATTCATTAAATATTATGCTTACTAGGATAGACAAAGACATTCATCACTGCGAAAAATCAAGACAAGAGGTTTTCAATTTAAATAGTGACTTAGAAAACAGAATAACAAGTCGCACTGAAGAGTTAAAAAAATCAAATAATGAATTACTCTCCACACTAGAAAAGCTCCATAAATTTCAAAGGCAATTGGTTGAAAGTGAAAAAATGGCCGCTTTAGGTGATATGGTAGCTGGTGTGGCGCATGAAATTAATACCCCTATAGGCTTAGGAGTTACGGCATCTTCTATGCTAGAAGATAGTTTACATGACATTCAACAAGCTTATAATAACCAGACCTTAAAAGGCAGTGAATTAAAGCGATTTTTAGATGACAGTGAACAAAGTGTTAGTATTGTCAGTCGAAACTTAAACCGAGCTGCACAACTTATTTCTAGCTTTAAACAAGTAGCTGTTGATCAATCAAATGAAGAACCTAGACATGTTAACGTTAAACAATTAATTAATGAAATATGTACAACATTAGCACCTCAGTTAAGTAATACTAATTATAATATAACAATAAGTTGTGACCCAGAATTAGAAGTTGTTATAAAAGCAGGCCCAATTAATCAAATATTAATTAACTTAATAATGAACAGCAAAATTCATGGTTTTAATAATGGACCTACAGGCGATATAAGCATTACTGTATTAAGTTTGAGTAATCAGTTAAATATTTTTTATGAAGACAATGGCATAGGTATAGATGAGGCTGTAAAATCAAAAATATTCGAACCTTTTATCACCACTAAGCGCAGTGAGAGTGGAACCGGCTTAGGTTTACATCTTGTTTATAACTTAGTAACCCAAGCTTTAGGAGGTTCAATTGAAATGATAAATAAGCCTAATAAAGGAGTTATTTTTGAAATAAACTTTCCGATTTAAAACTCTAATTTTGAATAAGAATATGCTGGTACAAATAATTTTTACATAAAGTTTAACAAGAGATGGAAGTTATATAATGCAAACACAACGTATTTTGATTGTTGAAGACGAAGATGTTACACGCTTTCATATCAAAAAACTTTTTGAAGCCGAAGGATATCATGTTCTTGAAGCTACAAGTGGTAGTCAAATGGAAGAGGTATTTAACTCCAATACTATAGACTTAGTTATTATGGATATTAATTTACCGGGTAAGAATGGTTTATTGTTAGGTAGAGAGCTATCTCAAAAGCCAGACTTAGGTCTTGTTTTTTTAAGCAGTAGAGATGATGATATTGACAAAATTTTAGGGTTAGAAATGGGTGCCGATGATTACCTTACCAAACCATTTAATCCTAGAGAGCTTACTATACGTGTGCGCAATACCTTAAGCCGATTATCACAAAAAACTGTGAATACTCATGATGAAGTTATAAAATTTAATGGTTGGGTATTAAATAAATACTCTCGTCGTATGATTAGCCCCCTCCAACAAGAATGTTCAATTTCTCGTGGTGAATACAGAGCATTATTATTATTAATAAAAAATGCAGGAAAAATTATTACTCGACAAGAAATTATTTATGAAATGACTGGGCGTACATTACGTAAAAATGACAGAACCGTTGATGTAACAATCAGACGATTACGTAAACATTTTGAATATAAAGAAAACAGTCCTGAGTTAATTAATACCATACATGGTGAAGGCTATCGATTTGTGGGTAATATTGAGACATAACCTTCTTTAAATTGATGACAGCTTATCTAATCAATAAACAGGTTAACTATATTGCTATCATCAAACTCTTAATAAATATTTACAAAATACCTGCTTGCCGTTAGCGAGTAGAGACCCAATTTTTTAAATACTCCAAAGATTCATCATTGAGTTTATTGATCATTTCTATATAAGGGTGACCAACACGTTCACTCACATGCTTATGATCTATCTCTGTTAGATAAGCAGTAAAAGTCAAAAAACCCATACTACTAGTAGCCCCTTTTAAACGGTGACAATGCTCATGCCACGTTTGGCAACAGTCTTGATTGAAAGCTTTTTTGATCTCGTCAAAATACACTTTAAAGCTATCTTCATACACATTGATCATTTGCTGAACAACTTCCAAACCTAACATTTTTTCATATTCTTCTATTAACTTATAATCAATTGATGATTTATCATCCATGTAATGCCCTTATTTCAATCAAATTTAAGGTATACCTACATAGTAGTATAATGAGAACAATAGTCCTAACTATTTGATTCAATAATACTAGCGTACCAAGATATGAATTTATCATTAAGTAACCACTGAAAAGATTGCTTTTCAGGCAGTTATCGTTCAGAATAGCCGACCTTTTTACTTGCCCGTTTTCGTAAGTAAAAAGCGGTTAAATAATCACTAAAATTATTTACACGTATCTTTATATTTTTGAGGCTTTAACATGCTCTTAAATGTAATAGTTTACGTATAACGTTAAGACTATAACTGAGAGTAATGTAGTAATGTCGACAATAATGCCTGATATTGCAAATCACACAACAGCCCAAACAGAAGGTACATTAGATTGGGTTGGCATGAGCAATATTGAAATGCCTATAATGGTAGCGTCACAAGATCAAGCTGATCGAATGGTATCAGCAAGCATTGATGCATTCGTAAACTTAAAAGATCCAAAAGCAAAAGGCATACATATGTCACGCTTGTATCTTTTATTAGACGAACTTTCTGGTGAAGGGATCCTAACTTATCAAGCATTAGTCACTCTATTAAATGGCTTTATTTCCAGCCATGGTGAATTAAGTGACAATGCCAAACTAGAATTTAGATTCGATTACCACTTACGTCGTAAATCTTTAATTAGTGGTAAACAAGGCTGGAAAGCCTACCCTGTAATTATTACAGGCAGAATTAATAAAGGCGTATTTGATGTAGAGCTAAAAGTTGATGTACCTTATTCATCAACATGCCCATGTTCTGCTGCATTAGCAAGACAGCTAATTCAAAAGTCATTCAAAGAAAAATTTACCAATGAAGGTAATGTTAATTTAGATAGTATTCATGAATGGTTAGGAACGACAGAGGGGATTGTAGCAACACCTCACAGTCAACGCTCTATTGCGGAAGTAAAAGTCAAATTAAACAAGTTAGCTGACAACTTTCCTATCACCGCTTTAGTTAATACAATTGAGCAAGCACTACAAACACCTGTTCAAGCAGCAGTCAAAAGAGAAGATGAACAAGAGTTTGCCCGATTAAACGGCCAAAACCTAATGTTCTGTGAAGATGCAGCAAGACGACTGCAACATGCAATGAATCAAAAGTCAGAATTTGATGATTTTTGGTTATGCATAAATCACTTAGAGTCGTTGCACGCGCACGATGCTGTAAGTGTAACAACCAAAGGTGTAGAAAACGGTTATCAGCCGTAACATCAAAAAAATTGCTTATGCTATGTGTGAAAATATTTCACGTTAATCTCTAATAATACAAGATATACTTGTATTATTAGATCAGTTCACACGTAATCAATCAATGTTTTCCGAATGATAAAATTTGAAGAGAACATCAATATTAAAGCATAGCAACAATACATAAAATTAAGAGATTAACCAGGCAAACAAACGACTTCAGGTAACTTAGTAGACGAGCAAAAGCTCTAATTTACATTGACGTTTTAGTGGAAAATGGTTAATCTTACGTGTTCCTCTCGGGGAGATTTAAGAGTGTTTGTTAGTTTATTTTTCAAGCTAATCATCAGTCGAATTTTAAATCTTCGCAAAGGTTTATTTAGTTAGGAGATAATACTATGCAGCTTTATGACCCGAATTTTCAAAAAGATAATTGTGGATTTGGACTAATTGCGCACCAACAAGGTGAAACTAGTCATAAACTCATCAAAACTGCCATTTCTGCGCTTGATCGCATGCAACATCGTGGCGGTATTAATTCAGATGGTAAAACCGGTGACGGTTGTGGTTTATTAATGCAAAAACCTGATAGCTTTTTTAGAGCTATTGCCGCTGAAAATGACTGGAAGCTTGGTCGTAAATATGCAGTAGGTATGATCTTCTTAAATCCTGATGAAGACAAAGCTGCAGCATCAAAAGTTATTTTTGAAGAAGAGCTTGAGCGTGAAACATTAACAGTAGTTGGCTGGCGTATTGTGCCAACCGACAAAGATATTTTAGGTGAAATTGCCGCGGCTAATGTGCCAGGTATTGAACAAGTATTTGTTGATGCTCCTCCAGGTTGGCGAAGCCGCGACCTAGAACGTCGCTTATACATGGCTCGTCGCCGTGCAGAAAAACGTATTACTGACGAAGTTTTTTATGTTGCAAGCTTATCTTGTACAGTAAATATCTACAAAGGCTTAGTAATGCCTGTAGATTTACCAAACTTTTATTTAGATTTAGCTGATATACGCCTGCAAAGTGCTATCTGTGTATTTCATCAGCGTTTCTCTACAAATACATCACCTCAATGGCATTTAGCCCAACCATTTCGTTACTTAGCACATAATGGTGAAATTAATACGATTAAAGGTAACAGACAATGGAGTCGTGCACGTACGCACACATTTAACTCTCCATTAATGCCTGATTTACATGATGCTGCGCCTTTTGTTAATGAAGTAGGTTCAGATTCATCATCACTTGATAACATGCTAGATTTATTCTTAGCCGGTGGTATGGACTTGTTCCGTGCTATGCGTTTATTAATGCCTCCTGCGTGGCAAGAAAATCCATGTTTAGACAATGATTTAAAAGCATTTTATGAATTTAACTCAATGCACATGGAACCATGGGATGGTCCTGCAGGTATTGTAATGACCAACGGTCGTCATGTGACTTGTAATCTTGACCGTAACGGTTTACGCCCTGCTCGTTATGTAATTACACGTGACGGCTTCTTAACACTTGCTTCTGAAGTAGGTATTTGGGATTACGGCGAAGATGAAGTAGTAGAAAAAGGTCGTGTTGGTCCGGGCGAAATGATGTCTGTTGATACTTACACGGGTAAAGTACTACTATCTAAAGATATCGATAAAGAATTAAAAGAACGTCACCCATACAAAGAATGGTTAGATAAAAACATTCAACGTTTAGTACCGTTCGCTGAAGTTTCTGATGCAGAGATTGGTTCAGGTCAATATAATGACAAAGAACTAGCTCAATTTCATAAGCTATTTAACTACAGTTATGAAGAAATTCAACAAATTGTTAAGATTCTTGCTGAAAATGGTCAAGAAGCAACGGGTTCTATGGGTGATGATACACCTATGGCTGTATTATCAAGCCAAGCGCGTACTTTTTACGACTACTTCCGTCAGCAATTTGCTCAAGTAACTAACCCACCAATTGATCCATTACGTGAACGCTATGTAATGTCATTGGCGACATGTGTTGGCCGTGAGCATAACGTATTTAATGAAACAACTGGCCATGCAGCTCGTGTAACGTTTGAATCACCAGTATTAATGTACAGTGGTTTAAAACAATTACTTGAATTAGATCCTGAAAATTATCGCAGTGAAACAATGCCGCTTAATTACGAGCCAAGCATTGGATTAGAAGCAGCAATTAAACAGTTATGTGACAATGCGGTTAAAACGGTTCGTGAAAACAATACTGTAATTCTTGTATTATCAGATCGTAATATCGCTAAAGGTTTAGTACCTATTCCTGCAGCAATGGCTGTTGGTGCTGTACAAAAGCGTTTAGTTGACGAACAATTACGTTGTGACTCAAATATTATTGTTGAAACTGCCTCTGCACGTGATTCGCATCACTTTGCTGTGTTATTAGGTTTAGGCGCGACTGCTGTTTACCCTTATCTAGCTTTCGAAACTATTGAAAAAATGGTTGAAGATGGTCAAATTGAATTAACAGCCCGTCAAGCGTTAACTAATTACCGTAACGGTATCAACAAAGGTTTGCTAAAAATCTTATCTAAAATGGGTATTTCAACCATTGCTAGTTACCGTTGTGCTGGTTTATTTGAGCTTATTGGTGTTAATACAAACATTACTAAACTTTGTTTCCCTGACTTACCAAGCCGTATTCAAGGTGCTGATTTTAGCGATATTGAGCAAGATAACATTAACCTTTCTCGTAGAGCATTCATGCCACACCAGAAAGTAAACCATGGCGGCTTATTAAAATACGTACACGGTGGTGAATACCACTCATTTAACCCTGATGTTGTTAATAGCTTACAAAACTCAGTTAAAACAGCAAACTATAGCGACTATAAAGTATTTGCTGATCACGTAAATACGCGCCCTGCTGCTACGTTACGTGACTTACTAAGCTTAAAAGAAACAGATTCAATTGATGTTTCTGCTGTTGAAGCAGACACTGAGCTATTTAAACGTTTTGATAGTGCGGCAATGTCTATTGGTGCACTTAGCCCTGAAGCACATGAAGCATTAGCCATTGCAATGAACCGTTTAGGTGGTTATTCAAACTCTGGTGAAGGTGGTGAAGATGAGCGTCGTTTCGGTACGGTGAAAACTTCACGTATCAAGCAAATTGCTTCAGGTCGCTTTGGTGTAACACCGCATTACCTAGTAAATGCAGATGTACTACAGATTAAAGTAGCACAAGGTGCAAAACCAGGTGAAGGTGGTCAATTACCAGGTGATAAAGTATCACCACTAATTGCTAAATTACGTTACTCGGTTCCAGGTGTTACATTAATTTCACCTCCGCCGCATCATGATATATATTCAATTGAAGATTTAGCTCAGCTAATTTTTGATTTAAAACAAGTTAACCCTCAAGCAAAAGTTTCTGTGAAACTAGTATCTGGCCCTGGTGTTGGAACAATCGCTTCAGGTGTAGCTAAAGCTTATGCTGATTACATTACTATTTCAGGATACGACGGTGGTACTGCAGCAAGCCCATTAACATCAGTAAAATATGCTGGTTGTCCTTGGGAATTAGGTCTAGCAGAAGCTCACCAATCACTAGTATCGAACGGTTTACGTCATAAAGTTCGTTTACAAGTAGATGGTGGATTAAAAACTGGTTTAGATTTAGTTAAAGCGGCTATATTAGGTGCAGAAAGCTTTGGCTTCGGTACTATCCCTATGATTGCTTTAGGTTGTAAATTCTTACGTATTTGTCACTTGAATAACTGTGCAACAGGTGTTGCAACACAAGATGACGAGTTACGTGAAAAGTACTTTAAAGGCTTACCTGATCAAGTAATGAACTACTTTAAGTTTGTTGCACAAGATGTACGTGAATTAATGGCTCAATTAGGTGTTGAAAAACTAACTGATTTAATTGGCCGTACAGATTTGTTAGTACCTTTAGCAGGTATTACGGCTAAGCAACAAAAACTTGATTTAACACCAATTATTGCTCCTGTTTTCCCTGTGAAAGGCGCTGCTCAGTTTAAAACTGAAGAAAATGAAGCATACGATAAAGGTTTATTGAACAAAGCAATTTTAGCTGCAGCTAATGAAGCTGTTGTTCACAGTACTGGTGGTGAATTTAGATTCAACATACAAAATACTGACCGTTCTGTTGGTGCTTTATTATCAGGTGAAATCGCTCGTCACCATGGTGACCAAGGCATGGCAAGTACCCCAATTAAACTATGTTTAACAGGTACAGCTGGACAAAGTTTCGGTGTATGGAATGCTGGCGGTCTAGAAATCACTCTTACTGGTGATGCGAATGACTACGTTGGTAAAGGTATGGCTGGTGGTAAGTTAACCATTAAACCACCAAAAGGTGTTGCATTCGAAAGCCATGAATCAATGATTATGGGTAACACCTGTTTATACGGTGCTACTGGTGGTAAGTTATTTGGTTGTGGCCGAGCTGGCGAACGTTTTGCTGTTCGTAACTCTGGTTGTCACGCAGTTGTTGAAGGTACCGGTGATCACGGTTGTGAATACATGACAGGTGGTGTTGTAACTATCTTAGGTCAAGTAGGTCTTAACTTTGGTGCGGGTATGACAGGTGGTTTCGCTTACGTATTAGATGAAGCTGATGATTTAGATATTCGCTTAAACAAAGAGTCTATCGAAATGTTATCAATTGACAACGAAGCGTTAACAATTCACCAAGAACATTTACGTGGTATTATTAACCAACACTTTGAAGAAACTGGTAGCTTACGTGCTCAAGAAATTTTACAAAATTTTGATCAATATGCGCCAATGTTCAAATTAATTAAACCAACAGCTACCGACGTGAAAACGTTATTAGGTCATCGCAGTCGTTCAACTGCTGAACTTAGAATTCAAGCTCAATAAGTGGTTGAAAGAGGAATATTAAGATGAGTAAAAATGTTTATCAATTTATGGATGTTAAACGCATCGATCCACCTAAAAAGTCGATTGAGCAACGTAAAATTGATTTTGTTGAAATCTATCAACCACTAAGTAATGAGCAAAGCTCAGGACAAGCAGATCGTTGTTTAGACTGTGGTAACCCATATTGTGAATGGAAATGTCCTGTACATAACTACATTCCACAATGGTTAGAGCTTGTTTCTGAAGGTAAAATTCTAGAAGCGGCTGACTTATGTCATGAAACAAACAGTTTGCCAGAAATGTGTGGTCGTGTTTGTCCGCAAGATAGATTATGTGAATCTGCATGTACACTGAATGATGAATTTGGCGCGGTTACTATCGGTAACATTGAAAAATTCATCACTGACACCGCTTTTGAGCAAGGTTGGACTCCTGATTTATCACATGTTGTTAAAACAGGTAAGCGCGTTGCTATTGTTGGTGCAGGCCCTGCTGGTTTAGCAGCTGCTGATGTATTAACACGTAATGGTGTTGACGCAGTTGTATTTGATAAAAATGCTGAAATTGGTGGCTTATTAACATTTGGTATTCCATCATTCAAATTAGAGAAAGACGTTATCGTACGTCGTCGTAAAATATTTGAAGGTATGGGTATTGAGTTTCGTTTAAATACGAATGTTGGTACTGATATTACATTTAGTGATTTATCAGACGAATATGACGCTGTATTCCTTGGTTTAGGTACTTACACAGATATGGAAGGTGGTTTTGAACATGAAAAATCACCTGGTGTTTATAACGCATTAGATTTCTTAATTGGTAATACTCAGCATATTATGGGAATTACTGAAGGTGCTAAACCTTACGTAAACTTTGAAGATAAAAAAGTTATTGTATTAGGTGGTGGTGATACTGCGATGGATTGTGTTCGTTCATCAATTCGCCAAGGTGCTACTGATGTAACCTGTGCTTACCGTCGTGACAAAGCAAGCATGCCTGGTTCACCACGTGAAGTACAAAACGCAACTGAAGAAGGTGTTGATTTTCAATTCAATATTCAACCTCTTGATATTGCTGTTAATGACAAAGGTGAAACAATTGGCGTTAAATTTGTAAAAACGCAATTAGGTAAGCCAGACGCTAACGGACGAAGCAGTGCTGAAGCAATTGAAGGCTCTGAGTTCATCATGGAAGCAGATGCTGTTGTAATCGCTTTTGGTTTCTTACCAAGCCCTCCTCAGTGGATGAAAGACGCTGGTGTTGAAGTTGATGCTAAAGGCCGTGTAGTTGCAAATGAGAAAACTGAGTTTGCCCTACAAACAAGTAATACAAATGTATTTGCTGGTGGTGATATGGTATTAGGTTCTGACTTAGTAGTTACTGCTGTCGACCAAGGCCGTAAAGCTGCACTAGGTATTTTAGATTACGTTTTATCATAATATAACGTTTAATCCTACCTAACAAAAAAGCAAACAGAGATGTTTGCTTTTTTTGTTTCTAACGTTTGATAATTCTGGCGAATAACATACACTATAGCTCTATTATTTATCTATCCAAAAATAACTAAGATCAATCATGACAACACAACAAACAGCAATTAACCAAATAACCCAAATGCTTTCAATGCAAGATGCAATGAATGCTCGTGTCAGTGAAACATGGCGTGAAAACAACTATGAGTGGTATCGTGCAATTTGGGTAGAGTGTGCTGAAATGCTTGATCATCATGGTTGGAAATGGTGGAAACATCAAGAAATTGATGTGCCTCAAGTACAACTTGAGCTGGTTGATATATTTCATTTTGGTTTAAGTTTACGCTTAATGACAGGCCAATCAGCTGAAGTAATTGCCTCAAGTTTAGCACAAGAAATTACACAAACATCTGCTGAAACTGATTTCAAAATAGCGCTTGAAAAACTAGCCGCCAATGCTGTTGCTGAACATACTTTTTCAGGTCAAGATTTTGCTGACTGCTTAAGTTTAATTAATATGGACTTGCCTGAGTTATTTCGACAATATGTTGGTAAAAACACACTAAACTTCTTCAGACAAGATCATGGCTATAAAGACGGTTCTTACATCAAAATATGGCATGGTGAAGAAGATAATGAAGTGCTTGCCAATATTGTTAAAACGTTAAATGTTAGCAGTGATAGCTTTCAACAAGATGTATATAACGCCTTAGAAGCGAAATACCCAAAATAACAATATGCGATACGTGTATGAATTAAGTTTCTGTGTAGTTATTGAAATTAATTCATACTTACTCCACAAATAACCTGTTCTTCATCTTTTAGAAATATCCAAATGGCATAAAACCTGCTTTAACTATATTAGAGCGACGTTTTTTTGTTAAAACGTCAAATTTTATACTTTAGCAGCCTATATTTGGAGATTTCTATGGAACTCATTCTTTTTGCAATGATCGGCTTAGTTGTTGTTGTCGCTTTATTGGCAAGTCGGTTAAACGATAATAGCTTTCCTTTTCCATTTGAGAAGAAACAAGCCATTTTTACATCTGCTGAAAAAAACTTTAACACCTTATTAGAGCAAGCAGTAGGACCTCAATATAGAGTACTTAACCGTGTAAAACTCGCTGATATAATTACCATACGTAAAGGCGTTTCTAAACGAGCAACACAAGCTGCAATTAGTAATGCGAATAGCAAATATTTAGACTTTGTCGTTTGTGATAGAAACACTATGGCTTTATGCGGCGTCATTGATCTCGTTGACACTAAAGGTGGTGGTTATAAAGTAAGAAAAGATTGGTTTGTTAGCGGCTCATTAGAAGCTTCATCAATTCCTCATGTGCGTATAAAAGTAAAAAACAATTACTCTATCGATGAAATAAAAGCCTGTATTGATTCTCGTCTACTCAATAAAGCTACAATTTCACCTAAAGTCAAAGGAAGAACAATTCCTGCTCCACTAGTGAAAGCTCGTCCTAGAAATAGTGGCGTAGTTGCTCCAACAGCTATAGCTCAACCTAAATTACAATCAAACAAATCTGATCTAATGTCACGATTAAAAGCACCTCAAGAACAACCGGCAGCGTTACCTCATTAACTAAAGCCTTAGAACATTAATTTTTATGAATAAATCAGGCTATTGAAAAACATTCATCAATGGCCTTTTATTGTAAACCTTCAATTCTCATACAGATAATTAGCCATTTTGCGTTATAATCAAAATACTTGAAATTATTAAGCGTAGGTAAAAAAATGAAAGCAGGAATTATTGGCGCAATGGAGCCTGAAGTAGCTATTATTAAAGCAAAGTTAACGAATATGAATTCAACTACTTTTGCTGGTTACGAGTTCCATGAAGGTCAATTAAATGGTCAAAATGTAGTATTAGTACAATCAGGTATTGGTAAAGTTGCCGCAGCACTTGCCACCATTTTATTAATTGATAAATTTGCTCCTAATTATGTCGTTAATACTGGCTCTGCTGGAGGTTTCGAACAAAGCTTAAAAGTAGGTGATATTGTAATTGGTTCAGAACTTCGCTATCACGATGTTAATGTGACTGCTTTTGGTTATGAAATAGGTCAATTACCATCAAATCCTGCTGCCTATATTCCACACCCAACATTAGTAGAAGCTGCACAGTCAGGTATTGATAAGTTAGAAAATATTCAAACACTTGTGGGTTTGATTACATCTGGCGACACATTTATGACTGCTGATGAAGATATTGCCAAAGCACGTGCTAACTTCCCAACAATGGCAGCAGTAGAAATGGAAGGCGCAGCAGTTGCTCAAGCTTGCCACCAATGTAATGTACCTTTCGTTGTTATCCGTTCAATGTCAGACATTGCAGGTAAAGAATCGCCTATTTCATTTGAAGCTTATTTAGAAACAGCATCAGTAAACTCTTCTCAATTAGTGATTAATATGATTGAAACACTAGCGGATAAAACGCTTTCATAATGAACTTTCCATTGGCCGATTCTCACCCATTTGCAAGTAACCTATTACTGCTTGTTGTAGTGATTTTACTTAAGTGGGGAATTACACCTTTCACTGCGGCCAATGTTTTTGTCTATTTCAGAGAATACTGTAAATTATTATCAAATAAAGTGAATAAAGAAAATAATACGCATGCTCAGCAACGTATCGCCGGTGGTGTAGCGTTAAGTATTAATTTTTTAACAATTATGATTATTCTTTGGTTATTCGCAGATTTTATCGAAGTGACTTGGCTTTGGCATGGTTTGTTATTATTTCTTGCTATTGATGGCTTTCAATATAACAAAAAAGGCAAAGAGATAGCACAAGCCATTGTTGCGAATAACAGCTACCTAGCAAAAAAATTACTTAACCCATTAATGCTTCGAGAAAGTAATAACTTATCAACGATGGGGCTCACAAAAGCGTTTATCGAGGTACATATATTAACGCTTTGTCAGCAACTGTTAATTACTGGTTTTTACTTCTTATGCTTTGGTCCCTTAGGTGCTATTGCTTATCGCTTACTTTTAGAGATGCATTACAGTTGGAATATCAAAAAGTCGCAATTCATACATTTTGGTCAACCCATTAGTGTTATCGTTAATATTTTACAATGGTTACCTATTCGAATAATCACCTTAGTACTTTTTATCACTACAATGAATAATCAAAGTCTATTGTATTGGCGTTTAATTAAACAAGATATTTTCAAATTGAATAACAGTATTGTTTTGCATTATTTTGCTTTGTTGAACGAAACAAAACTAGCAGGTGTTGCTATGTATAAAAATCAATATGGTAGTAATGAGAAGTTACGAAGAGAAGGGTTTAATCAGCAAGCACGCAACCCTGAACCTACTGATATAATACATACAAACCAGCGCATTATGTTTTTATGTATCTGGTTGTTGTTGCTAACAATAGCTGGCGCTACTTTAAAAGTAACCCTCACACTATAAATAGATGACCATTATTTTATAACAACATGCTATGGCTCAAGTGTTGATTAAACTTCAATTCCCCAGCCGTCGTTATAGCCTTTAAACTTAGCCGCAATGCGTTCAAACTCTTGCTCTTGTGAAACTACTACATCGTAATCAGGTACCATCACTACTGTGCAATCTACGTCCCATACATTGGGCGACTCATCAGGTTTAACAACAATCGTCATTTCAGGAAACTTTTCAGTCAAAAAATCAGCCATTTGCTGTGCTTGCGACTTTTCTTCAAATAATTGAAAAAATACAACATCATGTTTTATTGATAAATCAATACCAGCATCAGCCATGTCAGCAAGTACATTGCCTGTTTCATCATTTGGGTACATATTAAACCTAAGTTAAACTAAAACGTTATTATAATGATTCATTATAAAAAGCGGTATAAAAACCGTTAGAGTATCTATGACTTTAACGCTTTTTTTGAATAATAAAGCATTATTTCATCAACAGCTTCTTGTATTTTTTTCTGCACTTCTTGACTACCGTGTTTTTTCTTAATCTTTAAAGGATATTCTCCTTCAAACAAGGTTCTAAAAGTTTCTTTATCTAGTATATCAATCACTAAAGCGCCTACGTCACGTTTATTATCGGCTTTGTATAATTGCTGGCTCTTTTGTCTTTCAGAACGGTACTGCGATTTTTTTTCTTTTTTATCATTTCGACAAAAATCACATTTCACCTTATTATTTGTATAGTTAAAAGGGTTTAAAACAGGTAAACCCGTTAATGCATAAGCAACTATTACATCGGCACTATTAATGTCTTGATAACTAAAACCATGCTTTTCAAAACTGTTTTCTATTGCGAGCTCAATACCATTTCGTAAATTGTTATTAATGATCTGTTGGTCTGAAAAAACAGAATCACGGTCAAATAATGCGTATGTCGTTAATTGATTAAAATCAACATCAGCTTGGTGGTGCAAACTAACTGATTTAAAGCTACAACTCGTTAACGTAGACATCACAATTAATATACAAACAAATAACCTAACACGATGAAACAAATTAATTTCTCCATTCAAAGTTGAATAATACATTTTAACGACACGCTAAAGTTAGTTAGAGTAACACTTAGTGATTTAATTCCATAGATTAACTAACGTCTTATCCCAAGTTTACGTTAAATAATAAAAAAGCCAGTAAACTACTGGCTTTTAATACTTAACCTAATAAAGAATAGTAAAAAGTTAAGCTACTGTAACACGAGCAAATTTACGTTTACCTACTTGATATACAGCTTTACTACCTGAACCAACAATTAACTTGTTATCAGTAATTTTTTCGCCATCAATTTTAGCTGCACCTTGCTTGATCATTCGCATAGCTTCAGAAGTGCTTGTCACTAAACCTATCTCTTTTAACAGGTTAGCAATAGCGATTTCACCGTTTTCAGGTGTTAACGTCACTTCTGGCATATCTTCTGGCATTGCGCCTTTTTGAAAACGATTAATGAATTCGTTATGCGCTGTTTCAGCTGCGGCTTCATCATGAAAACGTGTAATTAATTCTTTTGCTAATGTAATTTTAATATCTCTAGGGTTAGTACCTTGTTCAATATCTGTTTTATATTGCTCAATAATCTCAAGCGGTTTAAAACTTAATAACTGATAGTAGCGCCACATTAACACATCAGATATTGACATAATTTTACCAAACATTTCTGATGGGCTATCAGTAATACCAATATAGTTATTTAATGACTTAGACATTTTTTGAACGCCATCAAGCCCTTCAAGTAGTGGCATCATTAAGACAGTTTGTGCACGTTGCCCTTCTGACTTTTGTAATTCTCGCCCCATTAACAAGTTGAACTTTTGATCTGTACCACCTAATTCAACATCAGCTTCTAAAGCGACTGAATCCCAACCTTGTACAAGTGGGTACATAAATTCATGAATAGCAATAGATTGACCACCAGCAAAACGCTTTTTAAAGTCATCACGCTCCATCATACGAGCAACAGTTTGACGTGAAGCTAACTTCAACATACCCGCAGCGCCTAATGTGTCCATCCATGTAGAATTAAATTCAACACGTGTTTTAGCGGGATCAAGTATTTTAAATACTTGCTCTTTATAAGTTTCAGCGTTGGCTAATACGTCTTCTTTAGTGAGTGGCTTGCGCGTCACATTTTTACCTGTTGGATCGCCAATCATGCCAGTGAAATCACCAATAAGAAAAATAACTTCATGACCTTGTAATTGAAATTGACGTAATTTGTTAATTAATACCGTGTGACCAAAATGTAAATCAGGTGCGGTAGGATCAAATCCTGCTTTAATTTTTAACGGTTTACCTTGCTTTAACTTTTCTAACAATTCATCTTCTAGCAAGATTTCTTCTGCACCGCGCTTTAATTCAGCAAATGCTTGACTAACATCGGTCATTAATTAAACTCCAAGGGTAAAAAACTTCAATAATTATGGTGAATTCTACTGCAATTTTAATAGAGGTTAAAACCCTATAGCTGTTTCATTTAATTTTTTTTGCTATAGTGATGATTGGCATTCAATAGAAAACGACTATGTTTAGCATTAAGAATTTGAAAAATATACAAAATTTATACTTATCCCTTCCAAAACAACATCAATGGGTTGTTTCTTCATTAAGTATTATTTTCCTGTTATTAATATTATTACCGTCTAAAAACACCTCAATACCTGAAGAAAAGACAATTATTACCCAATCGAATTCACTGGAAGTGGGTCAGCGCTATAGTATTGATATTCCCAGCACTAAAAATGACGTTTCTGAGGTTTTATTATCATCATCAAATAACATCGTAAAAGCACCCGCAATAACAAAGCCGTTGGTAATCGAAAAATCAACATCTGATTCAGTAGATAATACTGTACCTACAACTGACATTAACGACGCCGCAATAGTTACCCCTGAACCTGATAAATCGCCTGACATATTATGGAAAGACGTTAAGGTAAGATCGGGTGATTCACTAGCTAAAATTTTTCATAAAAATGGTTTAAACGCTAAAACCACCTATGACGTTAGTCATGCAAAAGGTGATAAGAAAGACACTAAACGATTATTAAATTTAAAAGTTGGTGATACCTTGCATTTAGGTAAAAACTCACAAGGTGAGTTAACCGCAATTAAATACCCTTTATCTAAAACCACCACGTTATTCGTTGATAAAAAAGATAATAACTACACCTTAAGAAAAGAAGAAAAAGAAACAGAAATTCGCTCTTCATTTGCTAATGGCGTTATCACTTCAAATTTTTGGAGTGCGGGTACTTCTGCAGGTTTAAATGATGCTCAAATTATTAATTTAGCTAATGTGTTTGGTTGGGATATTGATTTTGCTATTGATATTCGTAAAGGTGACAGTTTTCATGTGGTTTTCGAAGAGAAGTACGTAGAAGGCGAGTTTATTGGTTATGGTAATATCTTATCTGCTGAATTTGTTAACCAAAAAGACACTTTTCAAGCGATACGTTTTAAAGACGGTCATTATTATACTCCTACCGGTAACAGCATGCGTAAAGCGTTTTTACGTGCTCCTGTTAATTTTAAATATATTAGTTCAAATTTTACTCGAAAACGCTTTCACCCTATAAGTAAACGCTGGAAAGCACATAACGGTACAGATTACCGAGCAAATACTGGCACCCCTGTTGTTGCGGCTGGTGATGGTAAAGTCACTCATTCAACGTATAACAAATACAACGGGCATTATGTCTTTATTCAACACGGTAATGACATAGTGACTAAATACTTACATTTTTCAAAGCGTAAAGTTAAAAAAGGACAGCGTGTAAAACAAGGGCAAGTAATTGGTTTAGTTGGTTCTACAGGTTTATCTCAAGCCCCTCATTTACATTATGAGTTTTTATTAAATGGTGTGCATAGAAACCCTAGAACGGTAACTTTACCTGATGCTAAACCTATTGATAAAAAATATAAGAGTGAATTCTTATTATTAGCGCAACAGCGATTAGCTGAATTAAATAGCATTAAAAAAACAATGCTTGTTATGCAACAGCCATGATTAAAAGTATCAACAACGCTCAGCTATATATAGGTATTATGTCAGGAACCAGTGCTGACGGTATAGATTTAGCGCTAGTAGATTTTAGTGAGAATAAAATACAACTGATTGCAGAGCACTTCACTGCTTATACACAAGAAGATAGTCATGCGATTATGTCATTATATGTTAATGGTGATAACGAAATAGAGCGTTCACAAGCGCTAGACGTGCGCTTAGCAAAACTATTTGCCAGCACGATTAATACTTGGTTAAACACCCTTAAAATCAACCATCAAGACATTATTGCGATTGGTAACCATGGACAAACTATTCGCCATAGACCAACTAATGAACATGCTTTTACTTTGCAAGTTGCATGTAACCAAACACTTGCTGCACTAACAGGCATTAATGTTATTGGCGATTTTAGAAAAAAAGATATCGCCTACGGTGGTCAAGGAGCGCCATTAGTACCCGCTTTTCACAAAGTATTATTTAAACAAACACAACAAACGTTATGTATTGTTAATATTGGTGGTATTTCAAACATTAGCTATTTACCGAATAATAGTGATTTAAAAGACAATATTCAGAGCATTATGGGCTTTGATACAGGGCCAGGTAATGCATTGATGGATGCTTGGTGTTTAAAGCATACTGGCAAAGCATTTGATAAAAACGGTGAGTGGGCATTATTGGGGCAATATGATCACCTGCTGCTAGAGCACTTGTTAACAGATAATTATTTTCACCAAGCTCCACCTAAAAGCACAGGTAGAGAATATTTTCATCTTGCTTGGTTAAACTCATACCTTGATAAACTACCCTCAATAAAGCCTGTAGATGTTCAAGCAACACTATTAGAGCTGACGGCTTATTCTATTGCTAATGATATAAAAGTATTAAAAAAACACACCAATACCATACTGAAAACTCAAGTATATTTATGCGGCGGTGGTGCATTAAACCCCGTGTTAGCTAAGTCATTAAAGCGACGTTTACCTTGCTGTGATGTAGAAAAAACCGAAAAATTAAACATTGATGGCAACATTCTAGAGGCAATGGCTTTTGCTTGGTTTGCTTATGCTTTTAACAATAACATACCAGGTAATATTCCTAGTGCTACAGGCGCTAAAAAAGCATTAGTTTTAGGTAGTAAGTTTTCACCCTAACCAAATTTGTATAACCCACTTTACACCCCGAATGTCACCATAACCTTAATAAGCTTGTTTCAATAAGCATCAATTCATAAGTCTTATCAATAAAAAAGATCTTTTTCTGGCACTTTAAAGATCCTGCTCTATACTCAACCTACAACTGTACAAAAAACAAACAAGCACATCGCTGTGTTAAAAGTGATGATATATAAATGATTGTACTGTTGTGTTTTCACAAGGGGCAGATTATGGACATCAATGACTTACATACCGGCATGGTATGTAATAGTAAACTTGGCAGTGGCATTATAAATTGGATAGATTATTCAACACTAACTGTTTGTATTGAGAATATTCACGAACATACAAATTTTGATGTTCCTTTTGAAGATATTTACGACGATCCTTCAACATAGAATATTAAAAGCTTTACTCACCTTCATTATCTGTTTAGCTTTTTATTAAAGTGAACTTACTCATTGCAAACTATAGATAACACAAAAGCGTTTTCTTCTCTTTGCCCTGTATTATCAGGGCTTTTTTATGCTAAATTTCATAACTATGGTGACATTTAACACGTATTAAACATTATATGTTAACTAAGAAGCACAAGTTTTCTTAAAGTAATAGCACACAAGCTGATGAAAACGAGCTACGTGTATCGGTTTATCAGCCTGAAACCTATGTACCATATAAAAGTCCCATTGTTTGGCATTACAGTTAGGCAATAACCTCACCAAATCACCCGTTGCTAATCGTTTGTGAGCAACAAATTCAGGTAATAGCCCTATTCCCATACCATTTAATGTAAAAGTTAACACACTTGATAATGAACTAGTTTTTGCGAAAGGAGATATGTTTAAAGTAACTAATTTTTCAGGTGTCTTTACGTTACTCAAAAACAGTTTTCCTTCCTGCCAAGGAGAAGCAATAAATTTGTGCTCTAATAATTGCTCTGGTGTCTTTAATAACCCATTTTTTTGATTATAACTTGGCGTGGCACATAACACCTCGTATGCTTTTCCAATCCATAAGGCTCTATAGTCACTATCTTGTAATTCACCCGCATAAATAGCAATATCTAGGTCATTTTCAATTAAATCAAGTGGCTCATCTGTAACTTTAATATTAATCGTTAATAATGGAAACTCTATGCAAAGTTGTTTTAATGCAGGAGAAACAATATCTTGCTCAACAGAGTATGGCAGTGTCAATGAAAACACACCCGATGGCTCTTCTTTATGTTGACTTAATTCATCATAGGCAAGATCAACTTGATCACGAAGTAACTCACAGCGCAACAATAATTTTTCTCCCGCTGAAGTTAACGACATACCACGAGTATTACGAGTCAGAAGCTCTTGTTGGGTATCTAACTCTAAGCGTTTTATATGTTGGCTAACCGCTGATTTACTCATATTTAACTTCTTAGCTGCAATCGTAAATGAATGCCTTTTAGCCACTTCAGCAAAAACCAGTAAAGATGATAACCTTTTTATATTGTTCAATTATAAAAACAACCTGTTAAAAATATGACTATTGTTAAGTATTTATCACTTCACTATCATTAGTCAATATTATTCATCAAGTAAGAAACATTAAGGAAGTAATCATATGACAGCTTTTATCATTGTAGATTTAACACCAATAGATCACGAAAAATTAACTGAATATAGTCAAAAAGCCGCTGAAACATTAACAAAGTTTAAAGGCGAATTTTTAACTAAAGGAGCAATCGACGTTTTACATGGTGAATCGCAATTTAGCACTAAAGTTATTATTCAATTTCCAAATAAAGAAGAAGCAAAGAACTGGTATCAATCTTCAGAGTACCAAGCAATATTACCAATAAGAAATAAAGGTATGAAAAGTCAATTTCATTTGGTTAGTTAAAAAACAGCAGCTAATAAATTAAAATAAAAAATTTATTGGCTGTTTAAAACTACAGCAAAATTCGTACAGTAAATAATAAAAAATAAACTTAAGAATATGAAAAACCACAAAAAAAAATTAAAACTCTTTAAATACAAATAGATAAAAACAAAATAATCACAAATGAATAACAAAAAACACAAAAATGTAATTATTTCGTTATGTTTTCGTGATTATTTTCTTGCATTTCATTCAAAAAAATACAAATATTCTCTCGCAGCCACACATAAATTGGTTAACCAATAATAAATAAAATAAACAAAAAAGGCTGCAATCGGGGAGGGATTTATTTAATGATCCTAATTTTAAAGCAATAAGAATGTAAACTCTTAAAGGCCAAAATAACATGATTTTGAAAACAAAAATAAACACAATTACAGCTATAATTACAGCTACATTATCTCTTTCAGCACTACAAGCAAACGCAGCACTAGTTGATATTACAAACCCTAGTTTTGAAAGTAAGTTTGATGGTTGGTCTGATACAGACCCTTCGGCAATATCGGGTGATGCTTTATCAGGTAGTCGTTCAGTTAAAATTACTGGCTCTAGAGGCGCCGCTGAGCAATCAGTATCTATTGATGAAAATACAAATTACATTTTAACCGCTTACGTGAAAGGTTCTGGTGAAGTAGGTGTAATCGTTAATGGTATAACGTACTCAAACGTTGGTGGTGGTGATGACTTTGAAGCCGTAACCGTAGAGTTCAATTCAGGTTCAGCAAGTAGTGCTACTATTTTTGCTAGCTACGGTAACGATGAAGGTCGATTTGATGATTTTTCATTAGAAAGTACGTCAACAGTCCCAGCAGAAGAACCAGAGCAAGAACCGCCAACACCAGAAGAGCCGAGTAATTCAGGCACATGTTCAAGCAACGCTGTATTATCAATTTCAAGCGCTTTTGACAATGGTACAAATGATGGCCACGGCCCTGAAAATACCATTGATAATGATAGCAGCGATACTGAATCACGTTGGTCTTCTATAGGTTCTGGAAAAACAATTACTTACGATTTAGGTAATACTGTTGCCGTAAATGAATTATCAGTAAAATGGTTTAAAGGTAATTCTCGCAGCTCATTTTTCGATATAGACACTTCAACAGATAATAATAATTGGTTATCGGTGTTATCAAATGGTTCTTCAAGTGGAGGCAGTTCTTCTTTTGAAGGTATTGATGTTGAAGACTCAAATGCTCGTTATGTTCGTATCACTGGCTTTGGTAATTCATCAAACGAGTGGAACAGTATTATAGAAACTGACATTCTTGGTTGTAGCTCAGCTCAAACACCAACTGAGCCAGAAGAAGATCCAGAACCTATTGAAGAAGAGCCTGAAGAACAGCCAACACCACCTATATCTTCAACAGGCAGCTGTAATATCGACATGTCTATTTGGGGCTATACCATTGGTGATGGTGTATCACGAAACAATGTAAGTGATATTCAAGACTTAATTGATAATAAAAACCTTAGCACTGATGGTTTTGACGAGTTAACATGGGACAACGGTTGCCCTACTTTCTCTGTAAAAAATATTTCTGCAAGTTCTCAAAATTCAAGCTTTGCTCGTTCAGAGTTAAGAGAGTTATTAGCTGAATATACTGACCCTGACGAAAATGTTAAAGGCTTAACAGGCAACAATTGGGTAATTAGTACAGCGTCATCATCAAACCAAAGTAAAGTTGGTGGTGTAGATGGCAACATGAAAGCAACATTAGTTGTAAACACTGTTTCTGTTGATGCTGAAAAGACAGATCAAGTTGGTAGAATTATTGTTGGCCAAATTCATGGTGAAGATCATGAGCCGGTAAAAATATACTACCGTAAATTACCTAACCATAGTAAAGGTTCAGTATTCTTCACTGTTGATGGTTCTGATGGTAAGCCTAGCGATAGAATTAATGTCATTGGATTCACTGATAAAAATGATACTGATGATAATGCAAGTGGTGACCCAGTAAATCCAGAAAATGGTATAGCATTAGGTGATGAATGGAGTTACGAAATTGATCTTAAAGGTGATAAATTAAAAGTGACTGTTTTCCACAATGGCTTTACATACACGACTGAAGATTCAATTGCGTACACTAAAACTCGCTCTAAAGATTTAAGACGCGTATCAAGTGATACTGACTCTATCACGCTTTCAAGCTTTTATCGCTCTGATTACATGTACTTTAAAGCGGGTTTATACAACCAAAATAACACAGGCACACAATCTCCTGATTTTGCTTCTGTAACATTTAAAGTAATTGATGTTACTCACTAGAAATATTTAAGATACCAGAAAGGTATCATAAATAAAAAAGCTTCAACATAATGTTATGTTGAAGCTTTTTTGTATCAATAAAGTAGCTATAGTAAATAAAGATTTATAACATTACCCATTTAACGTTAAAAGTTTGTCGAAAATGTAAGACTTATTTTACGCGGCTCTCCGGGGTATAAACTTGTGTCTCTAGTACCGCCATCAAAATAACGTTTATCGAATACGTTCTCTACATTAAGTGCAATTGAATAATTCTCACGCTCAAAATAAACAGCAGTATCAAAGGTTGTATAAGTAGGTAATGCTACTCGAGTAGTTATATCGGTACTTGTAAAACGTTCACTCTCATGATTAATACCAAGAGAAACGCCTGTTAACCACCCTTTGAACTTTTGCGTTGCGTTGTACCGCGTCCATAAGTAGAAATCATTTTTGGGTGCGAAAGCATTAGTGTTACCTTCTATTGTTTCTTCGGGGTTTTTTGAAACAAAAGCATCAACATAAGCGTAACCAGCTTTAATTTGCCAGTTATCAATAGGTTGAGCTAAAAATTCAACTTCTACACCACTACTTTTAACTTCGCCTAATAACTCGTCATCACCATTCTCATTTCTTTCAACAATATTATCTTCAGTAATATCAAAGTATGCGACTGATATATTTGCTTTATCTTCAAACAAAAAGGCTTTAAAGCCTATTTCAAATTGTTTTCCTTCTTCAGGATCGAAGCTTCCACCATTAGCACTTGTATCTTCAACGCTATTAGGGTTAAAGCTTTCACCATAACTAGCATAAAGTGAAAGATAATCAATTGGCTGATAAACAACACCAAACGAAGGAACAAAAGCGTCTGTAATTTGATCACTGGTTTCATCACTAACTTGCTCAATAAAATCAACAAATTGTTTTTCATATCGAACGCCAGCCATTACTATCCATTGATCATTCAAATGAATAACATCTTGAAGATAAAAACCGTAATTCCATAAATCTGTAACCCGGTCATTACCAGGAGTTCCATCTAGAGGTTCCTCCAAACCAAAAATAGGGTTTAGAATATCAATATTAGGTGATATCACTTCACCAAAACGAATACGTTCAAAATCACGTCTTTCGAAGCCAGTATTAAAACCTGCTAACAGTTCATGCTCTGTATTTCCAATATCAATAACCCCTCGTGAGTTAATATCAATAAAGTGATACTGGCGTTTATTAAATTGATTTCGGTCACGTCTTGTCAACGTACCATCATCGTCATTCACCCGATTATTTTCAAACAGAATACGATTGTCTTCATGCCAAACACTTCGCCAATTAGCGGTTAAATCAAAAACATCGTTAACTTCGCCTTTATAAGTAGCAAAAAATACCACCGCTTCATCGTTATCAACATCACCATCTTCTTGATAGCGAGTATTAATAGAAGCAGTTTGATTAATATCATTGTTAATAGCCACTAGACCTTGATCTGCTTTTGCATTTTCTTTGACAAGCTCTAAACCAAAGGTTAATTCACTAACCTCTGATATGAGATAGGTCAACGTAGGGAAAATATAGTAACTTTCTTGATCAACATTATCTCGATAAGAGTTAATTGAATCAGCACTAATAATTAAACGATATAGCCAGTTCTCATTCGCCGTTAACGCACCCGTAGCATCTAAAGTGGTGGTAAAACCGTTATCGTCGCCAGCTGAACTTACATCTGTATCATATGTTTGTACTGAAACTTCCAAGTTTATGGCTTTTTCAGCTTTCGGTTTTTTAGTTGTTATATTAACTAAACCACCAGGCTCAAGTTGACCATAAAGTACTGACGCTGGGCCTTTAAGTACTTCAATACGCTCAACATTTGCTGTAGTTGGTGAACCAAAGCGAGATGCTAAGCCTGGTAAGCCATTAACTTGAATACTTTGTAAATTTGCAGATAATCCACGTAAGGTGAAGCTATTTGCATTAATACCTGATTGGCTTAACCCTGTAGTATAACCATAAGCATCTGATAACGTTTTTGCGCGTAAATCACTTAAAAAAACATCATTAATAATATTAACTGTTAATGGCACATCAAAAGGATCTGATAAACCTTTAGTCGCACTAGAAACCGCAGCATTTAAATAAGATTCTTGCTTACCTACTACCTGTATTACCTCAACTTCATCAACTGTACTGCTCACCTCTTCAGCATGAACAATACTCAACATAGATGGTGTGAATAAACTCATTAAAAAAACACTTTTTTTCATGAAACGTCCTTAAATTAAACATGTAAAAACTAATATTTTATTGTTTAAGATATTAACACTAAACGATAATCATTACTATTTGCATTTAATAAAGACTAAATATTAATGTTAATGTTAATGTTAAAGGATTATTCTTTGAGTTTACTTTGTAAAAATTCAATCACTCTTTTGTGACGCATTTTTACTGCTGATAGTTTTAAATCACAGATATCAGCGATTTCTTGAAAGTCTAATTCAGTACGGTAACGTAATAGCATAATATTACGGTCGTTAAATGACAGGTCTACCATTAAGGCAGCAAGCGCAGTTGATATATCTTCATGAGTATTTTCATCAGAGGCAAGGTTTTCTAGGTACTCATCGTTAGTTTCGTGCGTATCCCAACGACGATCACGTATTTTATTAATACATTCGTTATGTGCAATTTTAAACAGCCACGCTTTAAAAGACACTGACCACTTAAAGCTTTTCAAGTGAGTGAGTGCCTTGATAATTGTTTCTTGTACTACGTCTTCAGCATCTGGCTGACTCGTCAACAACTTAGCACAGTACCCCTTTAATACAGGTAAGTAAGGTATTACTAGTTGTTGAAACAAGCGAGTATCATAGGGCAAACCTTCTTGCGCTAGTAATACAAGCTGACGTTCATTAAATTTTGTCAAATGAGTATTATATCGTTAGCTTTTAGTCACTTTATTCGCTAATAAGAACGTATTAGGTACTGTTGTTAACGCCTCATCTTCACCCATGACTTTACTTGCAACACTGCCAATTGAAGCTAAAGTTCCTTTTATATCTTTTACTTCAATCGTATCGCCTAGTTGGTACATTTCGCGTAAGTACACTCCAGCTACTACTTCTTGTGCTAAAGACTTAGTACCAATGCCTAATGAAATAGCAGCAGCTAAACCAACACTGGCAATAATCACCGTCATAATATTATTTAATAATGACACATCTATATCTAGCTGAGTAATAGACAATGAAACTGTAATAACAATAATAATTCCACGGCACACTTCTGCAACAGAACGACCATAATCAACACCGGTATTTTTAGCGGCTATTTTTACACCATTAAATACTATTTGTGCAACGAAGAAACCACATAATAAAACAGCCAGTGATGCGAGTAGTTTAGGTAAAAACAAGATTAAGGTATCAATTAAACCAGAAAGTACTGTTAGTCCAACGGTATCTAGTGCCGCCAATAAGAATATTAATAAAAAGAATGTTGAAATTAGGCTTGCAACCACCTGACTCCCCATGACATTCATTTCCATTCTTTTCAATAAAGCTTCAAACCCAAGCTTATCAAGAAAAGTATTAAAGCCAATTTTGATTAATAACTTATTTAAAAAGCTTTTGATCACTGATGCTACCAACCACCCTACCAATAAAAATACAATGGCAACAATTAAATCAGGTAGAAAAGTGACAATTTTATGCCAAATGCTAACAAAGCCTGCGTATGCTTTTTCTGTAATATTCTCAGTATCCATTATTTATTTCCTTGCTTG
>JALZUE010000158.1 GCA_023301705.1 Alteromonadaceae bacterium
AAAATAAACTAAGAATCACTCAGTAAGTGTATATAAATTTTAGGGGTATAGTTCCAATTGGTAGAACAGCGGTCTCCAAAACCGATGGTTGGGAGTTCGAATCTCTCTACCCCTGCCATATCACGTAAGCTTAGGCTTTAAATGGTACATTAAGTAAGCGTAAGCTGCTGTAAATATGAAAGTTAGGTTTTAAATATGAATGCAAGTACAGAAAATCAAGAAAGCAGTTCATTTGATTCAGTTAAATGGATTCTTTCGATATTATTGTTAGTGGGTGCCGTATTTGGTAACTACTATTTTGCTAGTGAATCAGCATTGTTTCGAGCGTTAGGTGTAGTTGCTGCAGTTGTTATTGCAGGTTTTATTGCTGCACAAACAGAGAAAGGTAAAAACACGATTGTTTTTGCTAAAGAAGCTAGAACTGAAATTCGTAAAGTTGTTTGGCCAACGCGTCAAGATGCAACTCGATTAACTATCATTGTACTAATAGCAACAGTAATTATGTCACTGCTTTTATGGGGGCTAGATAGCCTTTTATTTGTGTTAGTTGGTTTAGTGACTGGTTACAGTTTTTAATTAGAGGTTACTATGACTGAAGAAATACAAAATAATGAATCTGACGTTAATGATTCAATTACAAATTCAGAAGATACTGGCGTAAAGTTACGTTGGTATGTTGTTCAAGCTTTTTCTGGTTATGAAGGCCGCGTTCAAAAAACGTTACTTGAGCATATTCAAATTCATGAATTAGAAAGTAAGTTTGGTGAAATACTCGTACCAACCGAAGAAGTAATTGAAATGCGCGCTGGTCAAAAGCGTAAAAGTGCACGTAAATTCTTCCCTGGTTATGTATTAGTTCAAATGGCGATGGATGAAGAAGCATGGCATTTAGTTAAAAGTGTGCCACGTGTTTTAGGTTTTATTGGCGGTACATCTGACCGACCAGCACCTATTACTCAAAAAGAAGCTGATCGTATTTTACAACGTCTTGAAGACTCTACAGATAAGCCAACACCTAAAACGTTATTTGAAATTGGTGAAATCATTCGTGTTATCGATGGCCCATTTGCAGACTTTAATGGTGTTGTTGAAGAGCTTGACTATGAGAAAAACAGAATTAAAGTTTCTGTTCTTATCTTCGGTCGTTCAACACCAGTAGATTTAGAATTTGTACAAGTCGAAAAAGGCTAAACACTTATTAATTAATAAATTTGTTAGTTAATTAAAATAAAACTTGAAACGGCAGCGTTGATTAATTTATAATCCGCTGCCGTTTTTATTTATCTGAAATAAATTTCAAGTAGATAAAGCGTATTTTAACTCACGGGGAGCTTATTTCTTCTATAAGAAGAAAGTAACACTTCGATTATATTTGGCTTTTGGTCAATATTGATGAAGCGAACTAAAGATAAGCGTTTGAACCCAAACATAGGAATCTTTAAAGATGGCTAAAAAAGTCCAAGCTTTAATCAAGCTACAAGTAGCTGCTGGTGCGGCTAACCCGTCACCACCAGTAGGTCCAGCATTAGGTCAACATGGTGTTAACATCATGGAATTCTGTAAAGCGTTTAACGCAAAAACAGATTCTATTGAAAAAGGTGCTCCAGTACCTGTTGTTATTACTGTTTATAATGACCGTTCATTTACGTTTGAAACTAAAACACCACCTGCTTCTTACTTATTAAAGAAAGCTGCTGGTATTAAAAGTGGTTCAGGTCGTCCTAACACTGAAAAAGTTGGTACTGTTACAACAGCACAACTTGAAGAAATCGTTAAGACAAAAGAACCTGATTTAACTGCAAGTTCTATGGAAGCTGCAGTGCGCACTATAGCGGGTTCTGCTCGTTCAATGGGTTTAGTGGTAGAGGATTAATCAATGGCTAAATTATCAAAACGCACTCGTCTTATCCGTGAAAAAGTAGACGTATTAAAAGAATATGAAATTAACGAAGCACTTTCTCTTTTACAAGAATTAGCAACAGCTAAGTTTAAAGAAAGCGTTGATGTAGCAATTAACTTAGGTATTGATGCACGTAAATCTGATCAAAACGTTCGTGGTGCTACAGTATTACCAAACGGTACTGGTCGTGAAGTACGTGTTGCTGTTTTCACTCAAGGTGCAAACGCAGACAAAGCGACTGAAGCTGGTGCTGACATCGTTGGTATGGAAGATCTTGCTGAGCAAGTTAAAGCCGGTAATATGGACTTTGACGTTGTTATTGCTACTCCAGATGCAATGCGTGTTGTTGGTCAGCTAGGTCAAATCTTAGGCCCACGTGGTTTAATGCCTAACCCTAAAGTTGGCACAGTAACTCCTGATGTTGTAACTGCTGTAAACAATGCTAAAGCGGGTCAAGTACGTTACCGTAACGATAAGAATGGTATTATCCATACTACAATCGGTAAAGCTGATTTCGAAAGCGCTAAGTTACAAGAAAACTTAGAAGCATTATTGGAAGCTGTTAAAAAAGCTAAGCCAGCAAATGCTAAAGGTCAATACATTCAAAAGATTTCTATCTCGACAACTATGGGTGCTGGTGTATCTATAGATCAAGGTAGCTTAACTTCTGCTTAAGACCTTTACAGGGGTGATTATATGAACTATAATTTCGCCCCTTATTTTTGGTAGGAACTGCGTACTTTCGAATTTTTATGTTTAATAATTATTCATTATGAAATACAGCAGTCCCGTCAAAGACCGTAGGTGCAATTTATTGCTTAATCTTCCTACGTAGATGGTGATTACCCAGATATTTAGTTAAATTTCTGGCTCTCGCCGTAATGGCCTTTTTATATTTTTAATATAAATGGGAGTTGTAAATACCGGATTTTCCGGTGAACCAGGAGTTAAAGCCAATGGCTATCAATCTTGATGACAAAAAAGCAATTGTTGCTGAAGTTCAAGAAGCTGCTACTGGCGCTCAATCAGCTGTAATCGCAGATTCTCGCGGTGTATCAGTTGAAGCAATTACTGTATTACGTAAGCAAGCTCGTGAAAATGGTGTATGGATGAAAGTTATCCGTAACACATTAGCACGTCGTGCTTTAAAAGGTACTGAATTCGAATGTGTTGCTGACACATTAGTCGGTCCTTCATTAATTGCATTTTCAAACGAGCATCCAGGTGCAGCAGCGCGTTTATTCACTGATTTCGCTAAAACAGACGAAAAATTTGAAGTAAAAGCAGCAGCATTTGAAGGTAATGCAGTAGACGTAAATATGTTAGCGAAGCTACCTACTTACGACGAAGCAATTGCACGTTTAATGAGCGCTATGAAAGAAGCATCTGCAGGCAAGTTATGCCGCACGATTGCTGCAGTTCGCGATCAGAAAGAACAAGAAGCTGCTTAATTATTTTGTTTCTCTTAATAATAAGAGAACAGAAAGCACTTTTTGAATTTAATAGTTATTTTAACAGACCTTATCAATAAGGCTGTTTACTTAAAAACAGGAAATTTAACATGTCTATCTCTAAAGACGATATCCTTAACGCAATTGCTGAAATGTCAGTAATGGACGTAGTAGAATTAATCGAAGCAATGGAAGAAAAATTCGGCGTATCAGCTGCTGCAGCTGTTGCTGTTGCCGGTGACGCTGGTGGCGCTGCTGAAGAACAAACTGAATTTGACGTTGTATTAACTAGCTTCGGTGAGAAGAAAGTTGCAGTAATCAAAGCAGTTCGTGGCGCTACAGGTTTAGGCCTTAAAGAAGCTAAAGACTTAGTTGAGTCAGCTCCTAAAGCACTTAAAGAAGGTGTTGATAAAGCAGAAGCTGAAGCTCTTAAAGCTGAACTTGAAGCAGCAGGCGCTTCTGTTGAAATTAAATAATCTGTTTTTAAACAGATTATTTGCCTAAATTAGGCATTGGCTGGTGACTTTTTGTCACCGGCCTTTTTGCGCTAAATAAAGAGGTTTTTTTTCTCTGAAAATAGTGCATTATAAAAGTTAATTCTTTTGCCAAGTTGATTGAATATTTTATCACTAAGTATTTATTCAACTTGGCATTTGATGTCACAGCATTAAGCCTATTTTATATTCGACGACAAATATAAAATAGATTCGGTACACCAGCTAGCTGAGGAACCCCATGGTTTACTCTTATTCTGAAAAGAAACGAATTAGAAAAGACTTTGGTAAAAGTGCGCAAGTAATGGATTACCCATTCTTGTTATCTATCCAACTTGAATCTTTTCGCAAGTTCATTGATATAGATCCAACCGGAGAAACCGGCCTTGAAGCCGCATTTCGTTCGATATTCCCAATAAAGGCTTATTCTGGTAATTCAGAATTACAATACGTAAGTTATCGCTTAGGTGAGCCTTTATTTGATGTAAAAGAATGTCAAATACGAGGTGTTACTTATTCAGCGCCTTTACGCGTTAAGTTACGTTTAGTAATTTACGATAAAGAAGCAGCTGCAGGTACAGTTAAAGATATTAAAGAACAAGAAGTTTATATGGGCGAAATCCCATTAATGACTGAGAACGGTACTTTTGTAATTAATGGTACTGAGCGTGTTATTGTTTCACAGTTACATCGTTCTCCTGGTGTGTTCTTTGATCACGATAAAGGTAAAACACATTCTTCTGGTAAAGTGTTATATAACGCACGCGTTATTCCTTACCGTGGTTCATGGTTAGATTTTGAATTTGACCCTAAAGATAATTTATTTGTACGAATAGATCGCCGTCGTAAGTTACCTGCGTCTATTATTTTACGTGCATTAGATTATTCTACCGAAGATATTTTAAACATGTTCTATGACACAACGATGTTCACTATTAAAGGTGAATCGTTAATCATGGAATTAGTACCTGAGCGCCTTCGTGGTGAAACAGCTACTTTTGACATTAAAATGCCAAATGGTGATGTACTTGTTGAGCAGGGCCGTCGTATTACTGCTCGTCATATTCGTTCATTATCGAAAGAAAAACTGACAGAATTAGAAGTACCTGCTGAATATTTAGTAGGCAAAGTGCTTTCTAAAGCGTATGTTGATAAAACAACAGGCGAAGTAATTGCTGAAGCAAATGATGAGTTAACGTTAGAGTCGTTAGCAGAATTAAGCCAAGCTGGTTACAAAGAATTATCTACTTTATATATGAATGAATTTGATGTTGGTTCATATATGTCAGATACTATTCGTGTTGATAGCACAACTAACCGTTTAGAAGCATTAGTTGAAATTTACCGTATGATGCGTCCTGGTGAGCCACCAACAAAAGATGCAGCAGAAGGTTTATTTGCTAACTTATTCTTCTCACTAGAGCGTTATGACTTATCAACTGTAGGTCGTATGAAGTTCAACCGCCGTGTTGGCCGTGAAGAAGAAACAGGCGAAGGCATCTTATCAAATGATGATGTTGTTTCTGTAATGAGAACATTAATTAACATTCGTGATGGTAAAGGCGAAGTTGATGATATTGATCATTTAGGTAACCGTCGTATTCGTTCTGTTGGTGAAATGGCAGAAAACCAATTCCGTGTTGGTTTAGTTCGTGTTGAGCGTGCTGTTCGTGAGCGTTTATCATTAGGTGATTTAGATGCAATTATGCCTCAAGATCTAATTAATGCTAAGCCAATTTCAGCAGCTGTTAAAGAGTTCTTTGGTTCATCGCAATTATCGCAATTTATGGATCAGAACAACCCGTTATCAGAAGTAACGCATAAGCGTCGTATCTCTGCATTAGGCCCGGGTGGTTTAACACGTGAACGTGCTGGTTTCGAAGTTCGAGATGTACATCCAACGCATTATGGTCGTGTTTGTCCAATTGAAACGCCAGAGGGACCAAACATTGGTTTGATCAACTCGCTTTCATGTTACGCACGTACAAATGATTTTGGTTTCTTAGAAACTCCTTATCGTAGAATTGTTGACGGTTTAGTAACTGATGATATTGACTACTTATCAGCGATTGAAGAAGGTAACTTTGTTATTGCTCAATCAAATGCTGAAGTTGATGGCGATAAGAAACTTGTTGATGGTTTAGTACCATGTCGTCATAAAAACGAATTTACATTAATGTCTGCTGAACAAGTTCAGTACATGGATGTATCTCCACAACAAATCGTTTCTGTTGCTGCATCACTTATCCCGTTCCTAGAACACGATGATGCTAACCGTGCATTGATGGGTGCTAACATGCAACGTCAAGCTGTTCCTACACTAATTGCTGATAAGCCATTAGTTGGTACAGGTATGGAAAAAGTTATTGCTGTTGATTCAGGTGTAACTGAAGTAGCTAAACGTGGTGGTGTAGTTGAGTATGTTGACGCATCACGTATTGTAGTAAAAGTGAATGAAAACGAAATGGTTGCTGGTGAAGCAGGCATTGATATTTATAACTTAACTAAATACACACGTTCTAATCAAAATACATGTATTAATCAACGTCCATTGTGTCGTATTGGTGAACCAGTTGTTCGTGGTGATGTATTAGCAGATGGTCCATCTACTGATATGGGTGACTTAGCGCTTGGTCAGAACATGCGTATAGCATTCATGCCTTGGAATGGTTACAACTTCGAAGATTCAATGTTGATCTCTGAGCGTGTAGCGCAAGAAGATCGTTTTACAACGATTCACATTCAAGAATTAAGCTGTATTGCTCGTGATACTAAATTAGGTTCTGAAGAAATTACTTCAGATATTCCTAATGTTGGTGAATCAGCATTATCTAAACTTGATGAATCAGGTGTTGTATACATTGGTGCTGAAGTTAACGGTGGTGACATCTTAGTGGGTAAAGTTACTCCTAAAGGTGAAACACAATTAACACCAGAAGAAAAACTTCTACGTGCTATTTTCGGTGAAAAAGCAGCTGACGTTAAAGATAGCTCTTTACGCGTTCCAAACTCAGTTTCAGGTACCATTATCGATGTACAAATCTTCACCCGTGACGGTGTAGAAAAAGATGCTCGTGCACTTGAAATTGAAGAAATGCAACTTAAAGAAGTTAAGAAAGATTTAGGTGATGAGTTTAGTATTTTAGAAGACGGCATTTATGCACGTGCTAAAAAATTATTACTTTCAACTGGTTTAAATGAATCTGACTTAAACAGTATGTCTCGTGATAAGTGGTTACAACAAAACTTATCTGACGAAGGTCAACAATCAGAATTAGAGCAAATTGCTGAACAGCATGAAGCAATTAAAGCTGATTTTGATAAGAAGTATGAGACTAAACGTCGTAAAATCACTCAAGGTGATGATTTAGCGCCAGGCGTATTAAAAATAGTTAAAGTATATTTAGCTGTTAAACGTCGCATCCAACCGGGTGATAAAATGGCTGGTCGTCATGGTAACAAGGGTGTTATTTCAAACGTTGTTCCTGTTGAAGATATGCCATACGACAAGCATGGTGTACCAGTAGATATCGTGCTTAACCCGTTGGGTGTACCATCACGTATGAACATTGGTCAAATTTTAGAAACTCATTTAGGTATGGCAGCACGCGGTATCGGTGAGAAGATTGACCGAATGATTAAAGCGCAACAAGAAGTTGCTAAGTTACGTGCCTTCTTAAAAGAAGTATATAACTTAGGTGAATCTCGCCAAGAAGTTGATATTGATAACTTCTCTGATGACGAAATTCAACGTTTAGCACAAAACTTACGTGCAGGTCTTCCAATTGCTACACCAGTATTTGATGGTGCAAGCGAACGTGAAATTAAAGACTTATTTAAGTTAGCTGATATGCCAGAAAGTGGTCAGTTCATTTTAACTGATGGCCGCACAGGTCGTGAGTTCGAGCGTCCTGTAACTGTTGGTTACATGTACATGCTGAAATTGAATCACTTAGTTGATGATAAAATGCATGCACGTTCTACTGGTTCTTACTCACTTGTAACTCAGCAACCACTAGGTGGTAAAGCTCAGTTCGGTGGTCAGCGTTTTGGTGAGATGGAAGTATGGGCACTTGAAGCATACGGTGCCGCTTACACATTACAAGAAATGCTTACAGTGAAATCGGATGATGTTAACGGTCGTACTAAGATGTATAAAAACTTAGTTGACGGTGATCACCGTATGGAACCAGGTATGCCTGAATCATTTAACGTATTGTTAAAAGAAATTCGTTCGTTAGGTATTAACATCGAGTTAGATCAGGATTAACTGAGCAAGACTTATCGCTGACAATTTGCATTGCAAATGTGGTATCAGTACATGGAGAGGGTAGTTTACTACCCTCTATCAGAGTTAACTCCGACAGGAGATAGAGTGTGAAAGATTTACTTAAGTTTCTTAAGCAACAAAATCAAACAGAAGAATTCGATGGTATTCGCATCGGGTTAGCATCACCAGATCAGATTCGTTCTTGGTCATTTGGTGAAGTGAAGAAGCCAGAAACTATTAACTATCGTACGTTTAAACCAGAGCGTGACGGTTTATTCTGTGCTCGTATATTTGGCCCAGTAAAAGATTATGAATGTCTTTGTGGTAAATATAAGCGTTTAAAGCATCGTGGTGTAATTTGTGAAAAATGTGGCGTTGAAGTTACATTAACAAAAGTTCGTCGTGATCGTATGGGGCACATTGAATTAGCAAGCCCTGTTGCGCATATTTGGTTCTTAAAATCATTACCTTCGCGTATTGGTTTATTACTAGATATGACATTACGCGATATAGAACGTGTACTTTATTTTGAATCATACGTGGTAACTGAGCCAGGTATGACAACACTAGAAAAAAGCCAAATTCTTACTGAAGAAGAGTATTTAGATGCTCTTGAAGAACATGGCGATGAGTTCGATGCATTAATGGGTGCTGAAGCAGTACTAGCATTATTAAAACAAATCGATCTTGATGGTGAAGTGGCTCAAATGCGTGAAGAACTACCTGAAATTGGTAGTGAAACTAAGCGTAAGAAAATCACTAAACGTTTAAAATTAATGGAAGCATTCGCTCAATCAGGTAACAAACCTGAATGGATGATTATGTCGGTTCTTCCGATCCTTCCACCTGATTTACGTCCTTTAGTACCACTAGATGGTGGCCGTTTTGCTACTTCTGACTTAAATGACTTATACCGTCGTGTTATCAACCGTAATAATCGTCTTAAGCGTTTATTAGACTTAGTAGCGCCAGACATTATTGTACGTAACGAAAAACGTATGTTACAAGAGTCTGTTGATGCACTATTAGATAACGGTCGTCGTGGTCGTGCTATTACAGGTTCTAACAAGCGTCCTCTTAAATCTCTTGCCGATATGATCAAAGGTAAGCAAGGTCGTTTCCGTCAAAACTTACTTGGTAAGCGTGTAGATTACTCAGGTCGTTCAGTTATTACTGTAGGTCCTACGTTACGTTTACATCAGTGTGGTTTACCTAAGAAAATGGCTCTTGAATTATTTAAGCCATTTATTTACGGAAAATTAGAAGCTCGTGGTTTAGCAACAACGATTAAAGCAGCTAAAAAATTAGTTGAACGTGAAGGCGCTGAAGTATGGGATGTATTAGACGAAGTAATTCGTGAACATCCAGTAATGCTTAACCGTGCACCAACACTTCATAGATTAGGTATTCAAGCATTTGAACCTGTTCTTATTGAAGGTAAAGCAATTCATTTACATCCATTAGTATGTGCGGCATATAACGCCGATTTCGATGGTGACCAAATGGCTGTGCACGTACCATTAACGATAGAAGCTCAATTAGAAGCTCGTACGTTAATGATGTCAACGAACAACGTATTATCACCAGCTAACGGTGACCCAATTATTGTTCCTTCACAGGATGTTGTATTAGGCCTTTACTACTTAACGCGTGATTGTGTTAATGGTTTAGGTGAAGGTATGGCTTTTGCTGATACGAAAGAAGCCGAAAAAGCTTATCGTACAGGTGCTGCAGAATTACATGCACGTATTAAAGTTCGTATCACTGAATATGTTAGAAACGCTGAAGGCGAATTAGTTGCTCAAACAACGCTTCGCTCTACTACGGTAGGTCGTGCAATTTTATGGCAAATTTGTCCTAAAGGTATGCCTTACGATTTAATTGATCAACCATTAGGCAAGAAACCTATTTCAAAATTGATCAACTATGCATATCGTAACCTTGGTTTGAAAGATACTGTTATTTTTGCAGATCACATTATGTATACCGGTTTCCATTACGCAATGATTGCGGGTGCGTCTGTTGGTATTGATGATATGGTTATTCCAGATGCAAAATACACGATCATTGATGATTCTGAAGAAGAAGTAAAAGAAATTCAGTCTCAATTTGAACAAGGTCTTGTTACTCAAGGTGAGAAATACAACAAAGTAATCGATATTTGGTCGTCAGCGAACGAAAAAATCTCGAAAGCGATGATGGATAACTTATCAAAAGAAACTGTTATTAATCGTGACGGTGAGCCAGAAGAGCAAGACTCTTTCAACTCTATCTTTATGATGGCTGACTCGGGTGCTCGTGGTAGTGCAGCACAGATTCGTCAGTTAGCAGGTATGCGTGGTCTAATGGCTAAACCAGATGGTTCAATCATTGAAACACCTATTACCGCTAACTTCCGTGAAGGTCTTAACGTATTACAGTACTTCATCTCAACACATGGTGCGCGTAAAGGTCTTGCCGATACAGCACTTAAAACAGCTAACTCGGGTTACTTAACTCGTCGTTTAGTTGATGTTGCACAAGATTTAGTTGTAACTAACCATGACTGTGGTACCACTGATGGCTTAATGATGACACCGTTAATTGAAGGTGGTGATGTTGTTGAACCGTTACGTGAACGTGTACTAGGTCGTGTAGTATGTGAAGATGTATTAATTCCGGGTACTGAAGAAGTATTACTTCCACGTAATACCTTAATTGACGAAGCTTTATGTGATGTGATTGAAGAGAATTCAGTAGATCAAATTAAAGTACGTTCAATCATTACGTGTGAAACAGACTTTGGTATTTGTGCTCATTGTTACGGTCGTGATTTAGCACGTGGTCATATGATCAACCAAGGTGAAGCAATTGGTGTTGTGGCAGCACAATCAATTGGTGAGCCGGGTACACAGTTAACCATGCGTACATTCCACATTGGTGGTGCCGCATCAAGAGCTTCAGCAGAAAACAATGTACAAGTGAAAAGCACAGGTACATTAAAGTTACAAAATGCGAAGTTTGTTACTAACCCGAATGGTAATCTTGTTATCACTTCACGTTCATCAGAGCTTACAGTGATTGATGAGCACGGTCGTGAAAAAGAGCGTTATAAAGTTCCTTATGGTTCAATTCTTTCTAAGAAAGATAACGAAGCATTACAAGCAGGCGATGTTATCGCTAACTGGGATCCGCATACGCATCCAATTATTACTGAAGTGGCAGGTAAAGTTCAGTTTGTTGATTTAGTTGATGGTGTGACTATGGTTCGCCAAACAGATGAATTAACAGGTTTATCAAGCTTGGTTATTACTGATGCTGGTCAACGTAATGCTGCGGGTAAAGAAATGCGCCCAATGGTTAAATTGATTGATGCTAAAGGTAACGATGTAATGATTGCTGGTACTGAAATTCCGGCACAATACTTCTTACCAGGTAACGCAATTGTTAACCTTGAAGATGGTGCAGAAGTTGGTATTGGTGATGCGTTAGCACGTATTCCACAAGAATCATCTAAAACTCGTGATATTACCGGTGGTCTTCCACGCGTTGCTGACTTATTTGAAGCACGTCGTCCTAAGCTTCCTGCTATTCTTGCTGAGAAAACAGGTATTATTGGCTTCGGTAAAGAAACTAAAGGTAAAGTACGTTTACTAATCACTCAACCTAGCGGTGAAGTGTACGAAGAAATGATTCCTAAAACACGTCAATTAACTGTGTTTGAAGGTGAATCAGTACTTCAAGGTGAGGTTATTGCTGATGGCCCTGAGTCACCACATGATATCTTACGTTTACGTGGTGTTGCACCAGTTGCAAATTACATTGTAAACGAAGTACAAGAAGTATACCGCTTACAAGGTGTTAAGATTAACGATAAGCACATTGAAGTTATCGTTCGTCAAATGATTCGTAAGTGTGAAATACTCGATGCAGGTGATAGTGAATTCCTTAAAGGTGAAATCATTGAAGTTGCACGTGTAAACATCGCTAACCGTGAATTAGAAGCTGCAGGTAAACAACCAGCTGAAATTGAAATGTTAATGATGGGTATTACTAAAGCATCACTAGCAACTGAATCATTTATTTCAGCTGCATCTTTCCAAGAAACAACGCGTGTATTAACTGAAGCGGCTGTTGCTGGTAAGAAAGATGGTTTACGAGGCTTGAAAGAAAACGTTATTGTTGGTCGATTAATTCCTGCTGGTACGGGTTACTCGTATCATCAAGAACGAGCACGCAAGCGTAAAGCAGCGTTAGAACCACAAGTTGAAGTAACTGTATCTCAAGATGAAGCATCTCAAGCATTAACTGATGCTTTGAACGCAAATCTTGAAGATTAGTCGTTTTAACGAAGAAAAAAGGATCTTTTGAGCTGTCTTACTTGACAGTTCATTCCTTGAACTATAGAATTCCGCGACCTTTTATTATGTACTCTGTGTATGTTTTATAAAGGTCGCGGTTTTTCACGTTTATGAGCAGCGTAAATTCTTCCATTGATTTGAGTTTGCGCAATTTTAACTAATCAGGAGCCCTTAATGGCAACTATTAACCAACTAGTACGTAAACCACGTGTTAGACAAGTAACAAAAAGTAACGTTCCAGCGTTACAAGCTTGTCCTCAACGTCGTGGCGTTTGTACTCGTGTGTATACTACTACACCAAAAAAACCTAACTCAGCACTACGTAAAGTAGCTCGTGTTCGTTTAACTAACGGATTCGAAGTAACTTCATACATTGGTGGTGAGGGTCACAACTTACAAGAACATAGTGTTATCTTAATCCGTGGTGGTCGTGTAAAAGATTTACCAGGTGTACGTTACCACACCGTTCGTGGTGCACTTGATTGTTCAGGTGTAAACGATCGTAGACAAGGCCGTTCTAAATACGGTGCTAAACGACCTAAATCTTAAGTTTCCTTTTTCTTTTATTGAAATCAATAAAAGATAAGAAACGTTAAGTAAGGCCAAATTACTATTTATATATTTTGGATTAATCCTGAATACAACGGAGAATTAAGATGCCAAGAAGACGCGTCGTTGGGCAACGTAAAATATTGCCAGATCCTAAGTTCCATAATGAACTTTTAGCAAAATTCATCAACATCCTTATGGTTGATGGTAAAAAATCTACTGCAGAAAAAATCGTATACGGTGCATTAGACATTTTAACTGAAAAGAATTCTGAAAAAACTCACTTAGAGTTATTTGAAGTTGCTTTAGAGAACATTCGCCCACAAGTAGAGGTTAAGTCTCGTCGTGTTGGTGGTTCTACTTACCAAGTACCAGTTGAAGTTCGTCCAGTTCGTCGTAATGCATTAGCCATGCGTTGGTTAGTTGATGCAGCTCGTAAACGTGGTGAAAAATCAATGGCTCAGCGCCTAGCTAACGAAATGTTAGATGCGTCTGACAACAAAGGTTCAGCGGTTAAGAAACGTGAAGACGTTCACCGTATGGCCGAAGCAAACAAAGCGTTTGCTCATTACCGCTGGTAATAACAACGGTAATAAAATGATAAGCGTAGTGACGAATAGTCACTACGCTTTTCTGTTAATAACAATGCAATAAATTAACAGTAAACTAACAACACTCTATTAAATTTATAACTTAGTAATGTCTTGTTAGATTATTGACCTTCTAAATAAAAGGATAACAATGTGGCTCGTACAACCCCTATAGAGCGTTACCGAAATATCGGTATTTGTGCGCATGTAGATGCAGGTAAAACCACAACAACAGAGCGCGTTTTATTTTATACTGGTCTGTCTCATAAAATTGGTGAAGTTCATGATGGCGCTGCCACAATGGACTGGATGGAACAAGAGCAAGAGCGTGGAATAACAATTACTTCTGCAGCCACTACTTGTTTCTGGAAAGGTATGGAAGGGCAGTTTGATGATCATCGTATCAATATTATTGATACCCCTGGACATGTTGATTTTACTATTGAAGTAGAGCGCTCATTGCGCGTACTTGATGGCGCTGTATTGGTACTTTGTGGCTCATCAGGTGTTCAACCTCAAACAGAAACTGTTTGGCGTCAAATGGAAAAATACGCTGTTCCTCGCCTTGTTTTTGTTAACAAGATGGACAGAACAGGCGCTAACTTTCTTAATGTTGTTGAACAGTTAAAAGATCGTTTAGGTGCTAACCCTGTGCCTGTTCATTTACCTATTGGTAGTGAAGATGATTTCGCAGGTGTTATTGATCTAATCAAAATGAAAGCAATTGTTTGGGACGGTGAGCAGC
>JALZUE010000159.1 GCA_023301705.1 Alteromonadaceae bacterium
CTTCACAGTACTAATAACCCTGTTTTATTGGGGAATGAAGACCTGTCCCCTGAAAGAACAGATACAGTAGAAGTTGCTTTTGATTACCGCCCTAGTATTAAGTGGGCTATTGCGCTCAACATATTTCAATATCGTTCGACAGATATAATAGCGTTGGTTGGCAATCAATTAAAAAACTCATTGGAGCAAGAGGGTTATGGCTTAGAGTTAGAAGTTAAATGGCAATTGTTAGATAATTTAAAACTTAAATTAGGTTACGCATTACAAAACTCTGAAGATAGCAATAACGATGTTATTGCTGATGCACCACAACACACAATAGATGCAACAATAAATTATCAGTTGAGTAAAGTAACTCATTTATATATCAATAGTTTTTGGGTTAATGGTAGGGAGCGTGATATTAATGATATTCGTAATGATATTGATGATTATATCTGGACAAATATCAGTTTATCTCATCAATTAAAGCAATTTAAATTTAGTTTGGCCGCACGTAATATATTTAATGCTGATGCCAGAGAGTCATCAACAAGCCTTATTGAAAATGATTTCCCTTTAGAAAGTCGTAGTTTATGGTTTAGTACTACTTATGAATTTTGAGTTGGTTGTAGAATGAATGATAAATTAGAAACATTTACTTATAGTGCTAATGCTAGCACGAAAATTTGTTTGGAGGTACCTGCTAAGCATAATGCTTTTTTAACAGAAAAAAGGTATCTATCCGGTTATGATATAGAAGATTTGACTTCCAAATGTAACTTCATCGAAACATTATATTTATTATTTAAACATGAGCTACCTAGTAAAAGAAACTCTCAATTATTAAATGCTCTTTTTGTTGCTTTTATCAATCCTGGTCCAAGGGATGAGTCTGTAAGAGCATCTATGGCCGCAGGTGTTAGTAAAACTCGCCCAGAGCATTTATTGCCCATAGGGCTAAATGTGATTGGAGGTGAGAATAATGGTGCTCAAACAGTAGAGCATGCTTACCATTTTATTCAAGATCATGTTAAACGAAGTTATTCTCATGATAATGGAGCTAGTGCTGCATTTTTAAAAGATAATGTTAAGAAATTAGTGGGTAAGGTGAATATTGACGGAAATATTTCTTCAAGTTTATGTTGTCAACATCTACCTGGTTTTTATCAGCATTATGGCAGTGTTGATAAGTTAACTGAAAGGTTAATGGAGTCTATTTTTGCGCTATGTCCAAATTCATTAATTTTTAGGTGGTGTATCGAATTTAATAACGAACTTATTAAATTTAACTTAGGTATTTCTCCTGCAGGTGTTGCTGCAGCAGTATTTTTAGAATTAGAATTGGGTGCGCGTGAATCTATAGGGTTATATCAACTTTTAAGGGCTCCTGGTATTTTAGCTCATGGTATGGAGCAAACTCATAAACCAATTACGTCAATCCCGATGTTAAAAGATGATGATTACCACTTTCGAGATAGCAATAAAGGTAATCAGAATGAATAAAGAAAATTCAGAACAACTCTATTGGTATACTAAACAAAATCAAATTACGACCGATATGGGAATGTGGGTTGGTGGTGATGATGTTAAAATAAGACAATATAGTTTATTTAAAGATCTTTTTGGTAAAGTCAGTTATATGCAATTAATTGTATTAAATATTACTGGGCGTCTAATCACAAAGAGCTTATCTCAGTGGTTAGAGAACAATTTTTTATGTATGAGTTACCCTGATGCTCGTATATGGTGTAATCAGGTTGGTGCCTTCTCAGGTGTTAAAAAAACTTCTGTTACTGCAGCAACGGCCTCTGGAGTTTTAGCTGCAGATTCAAGAGCTTATGGAGGAAGTCAAACTACTAAAATAGCAATGACATATATTCAAAGTACATTAAAAGTTTATGAACAAAAATCTTTGTCGATAAATAAATCATACACCGAAAACCATATTATAAAAGAAATAGTCGAAAGCTCGCCAGTTAAGCATAGTAAGCCTGCTATTGTAGGTTTTGTGAGGCCTGTTGATAAAGCAGATGAAAGAATTAAACCTCATATACAGATGACAAAAGATTTAGGTTTTGATACTGGGCCTCATATGAGTTTAGCACTAAAAATCTCGGAGTATTTATTAAACAATTATAATTCAGGTATTAATATTGGTGGTTATACGGCTGCATTTTTATCAGATCAACATTTTTCCCCAGAAGAAGGTTATCGTATAAAAAATTCATGTGTTGCAAGTGGCGTTACTGCATCATATATAGACAATTTACAGCATGATAATAATGAGTTTTTACCCTTAGGATGCTCAGATATAAATTATGAAGGTAAAAAAATAAGAAACCTATAAAGTAATCAAATTAATTTATAAGGGTATTGCAACTGTAAACACAGAACCTTTATTTATTTCACTTTGCACTGTGATGTAGCCGTTCATTAATGATATAAAGCGTTGAGATATTGCTAGGCCTAACCCCGTACCGCCATACTTACGTGAATTACTAGCATCTACTTGTCGAAACTCATCAAAGACGTATTGCTGTTGTTCGAGTGTTAAGCCTATGCCTGTATCTTTTATTTCAAAAAAAATTGTATTCTCGTCGTTACTGATTAATAGACTTATTTGTCCTTGTTTAGTAAATTTACAAGCATTGTTTAGTAAGTTAATTAATACTTGTTCTAATTTTTCTCTGTCAGCATAGAAGTAGCCTAAACTTGACTGATTAGTGCAAGTGTATTGATTGGCATTAGAAGCAGCGATAGGACTTATAACATCGTTTAGTGAAATTATTAAACTAGCTAAATTAAGTTCTGTATTATTTACATCAAACTTTCCCGCTTCAATCTTAGCTAGATCAAGTAAGCTATTGATCATAGTTAATAGCCTATGTGCATTGTTTGATACCTTGTCCATATCATCAAGTAACTCAAAACTGCCTTCTAACTCTAATTCTTCTGAAATCAACTCTCCATAGCCAATGATTGATTGTATAGGCGTACGAAGCTCATGGCTTATATTTGCTATAAACTCTGACTTATGTCGACTAGCTGTTAAAGCTGAATCGCGTGCATTTATTAACTCTTTTGTACGAGCTTCAACTTCTTTTTCAAGTTGGTCTCTGTGTAATGTTATTTTATCTTCATGCTTTTCTAATACGTTCATCATACTGTTGTATGATTTGGCCATGTTTCTAATTTCTTTGGCACCTTCTACTTTTACAAGTGTATGCTCTCCTGATTTTTCAGACTTTTCCATTGCTTGTTCTAGGGTATCAAGAGGTTTGAATAATTTAACTAAACTTAAATAAAGTAATACACCTAAAAATAGTACAAAAACTCCACTTACAATAAAAATAATGAATGTAATTCTTTTTTGTGCATTTATGAGATCAAGTTTACTAAAATGTATTTCAACATAGCCAATGACTTCCTCTTCGATAGAGGGTAATGTCGTATTCGTTGTATCAAAATTGAAACTGTCTTCAAATTCTTGTTTGATTTTTACAGGGCTAGATACAACCCAATATTGTAATGTTTCTATAACAACTGTAGTTGTTTTAGGTTTATTGTAATCTGTTAGGGTTTCAGTATTATCGTTATTTTTTTCTATGAAGAGCTCATTTTTTTCTGTAAGTATTTTAACTTTAGTGACGGATTGAAAGCCTAATACTTGATCTATAGCCGAATCTGCATTTTCTTTAGAGCCTGATAATAAGGGAAAAATAGACTGTTTAGCCAAGCCTTCAGTTATTTGAAAAGCGTTATTCAACATAACTGTTTTAGATTGTTGGTTAACGACAAAGTTAATAAAAAAGCTGATTAAAATAACCATTGCACTAATACCAACAACCATTGTTATAATCGTTTGGCTTTTTATGGATAATTTATTATATTGAATAGAAATAATTACTTACCTAAAAATAACATTAATTTGGAAACGTAAATGCAAAGTGAGAACGAGTACTACTTGTATAGTTAAAACCCAAATGAGCGGCAGTTCTGAGGTTTACGGCAAGCTTTATATCATTTAATGGTGTAACTATTGATTGTGGCTTTTTACTCAACTTATTCACCATTCTTGCAAGTTGTTTTCCTAGTAATTCATTGTCGGGTACGGCAGAAAATAAAGCACCTCGTTTTGCATGTGTTGGTTTGCTTGAAAAGACTACTATTTTTTTCAACCACGCTTTTTCTAAGATAATAGGAACAATAAGCTTTTCATCAGCTGTTATAGGATCTAAAGGAAGCCATATAGCATGATCCTTTAAATTTTCATTCATGAATAACTCATCATACTTCTTAACTGCTTCTTTAATGTTACTGACTTTAATAGGGTTAAGCATCAACCCTTTCATTAGTGCTTCTTGTGTCGCTTGATCTATTATCCAAGATGAAGATGGCGTATATAAAACGGTGATTGTGGTAATATTGGGGGCTAACTCTTTCAATGACTCAAATAAGACATTCGGTGAAGCAACCAAGCTAACACCTGATATGCCATTTGGCTTAATCGGCAAAGCACCAACCACTACAGGCTTTTGCTTATAAATTTGTTTTGCGACGATCCAACCGCGTTGCCCTAAAGCAATTACTTTGTCAGTTGTTATATCGTTTGATATTTCAAAAGCATTAAATTGGGCTGGTAATTTTTGCTCAATAATATCGCCATTGAATTCAGCATAAATCCCTTTTTTTATTTGATTAAATATTTTATTGTAAGGTGCTTTCACGTCAGGATAAATTATAGTTAATTTATCCTTTGCTTGTGTATTTGGTACACTTAAGAGAGTAACAACAAGAATTGCTGTTAGAAGTTTAAGGTGTTTACATATTTTTAACATATATAAATCACAGTCATATCAATAAGTATCCCTTTTTTATTAACATGTATTAGTTTACTCTTAGACCATGAATTTTCAAGTTATATTCTGTTTTTTCAATAGATTAATCTTTTAAA
>JALZUE010000160.1 GCA_023301705.1 Alteromonadaceae bacterium
CCGCATCGCTGCGTCGTTTCGTTCATTTTGCAAACATAGCCCCACTCTGAAAGACGAGGATTGAGTTTTTAAAAAGAGCGGCAGGCGCGGGGTTTAGAGACGTTACGCCTAAGGATTGAGACCTAAAAACGAAATTTTCAGTCAAGTATTTAAGCCCAAAACAAGGGCCCATAAGGCATAGCTACAAAAGACATAGCTACAAAAGACATAGCTACAAAAAGTATGGGCACATAAGGTACAATAAAGACAAACCTGCGGTTTACGGCGGCGCGACAAACTTAAGGTCATACACTGTCACACCGACCACTGTCACACCGACGCGATTTCAAAGGAACCGCCCGGTGCCCATGCCTAGAAGGTCAAATCAAATACCAAACCGTCATTACCCCGCTGATTGACGGACGAATTTTATGAACGGGTTTAATGAAAAATGGTAAATAATATCATCGCCGGTTAGTTTAACGTTGCACTTTTGTTCCAAACCCTTAAAATCTCCAGAAATAGGAGTAATCATGTTAGTCAATGTTGAAGAAGCACCTCAGCTCGAAATACTGTCGCAAAAAAAGATAGCAGGTAACAAATTTAAAGTCGTTTCTTTATTCTCAGGCTGTGGTGGCATGGACTACGGCTTATTGGGTGATTTTACTTTTTTGAATCAAAAGTACGCTAAATTACCATTCGATATTCTCTGGGCAAATGACCTTAATAAAAAGGCCTGCGCATCCTATAAATACAATATTGGTGACCATATTCACCAAGGTGATATTTGGCAACTTTTAGAGACTTTACCAGTCAATCAAGATATCGATTTGGTTATAGGAGGCTTCCCCTGCCAAGACATTTCTATAAATGGTAAAGGATTGGGAGTGAAGGGAGCGCGAAGTGGGCTATATCGAGCTATGGTAGATGTTGTCTCTCGACTGAAACCCAAAATCTTTGTCGCTGAAAATGTCAAAGGTCTATTGATGAAAAATAACGAAGAGTCTCTGAAAACGATTATTAAGGATTTCAGGGCGCTTGGCTACAATGTCACATACAAACTATATAATTCGGCTGATTATGGAGTCCCTCAAACAAGAGAAAGAGTGTTTATTGTTGGTACGCTGCCTGGTGTATCAAGATTTAATCCACCAGAAAAAAGTTTAGACCAAGAAGCTTGGGTTACAGCTAAATCTGCGATTGAAGACTTGAAGAAAATACCTGAGAATAAAATTGTAAATCATGTGTGGAGTAAAGCTAAAAAGAGTTCCGAACAAGGTGACCGAAAGCTTAAAGCCGATAGAGCCGGCTATACTATTAGAGCTGAATGTCACGGAAACATTCAATATCATTATTCATTGAAGCGTAGAATTTCCATGAGAGAAGCTGCCAGAATTCAGTCATTCCCAGATAACTTCGAATTTCAGTCAATGCTTCGGGAAACCGAACGTCAAATTGGAAATGCGGTACCGCCAGTACTAGCTTGGCATATCGGCAATTCAATACTTGAAGTTTTAAAGGGTTAGATTCAGTCCATTAGTCGATTAGGTTCGTGTTATGTAAATGATTCGGAGTCTGTAAACAGTGTCGATTGATGAGTTTGAAACTTTCGTAGAAGAGCTTTGCCAAACTCTTACTTCGGAATCAAAAAATGTAATTTTTTCTAGCCCTAGTCTATTTGAACAACGAATTAGAGACCTTATAAACAGTGGCGGCGGATTCGGCGGATCATTTGTGGATAACAATCCGCATCCACATATTTTTCCTGACATACCATTAGGCAGCTTTGGCATTGAAGTGAAATTTACAGTCAAGGACACTTGGCGTAGCGTTGCTAACAGTGTCTTCGAGAGTACCCGTGATAAAAATGTTAAACAAATATACGTTATTTTTGGAAAGATGGGAGGGAGTCCAGAAGTTAAATGGGAAAAATACGAAGATTGTGTAATGCATGTGCGCACTTCTCACGTTCCAAGATTTGAACTTGAAATAGGAAAGGCAGATTCAATTTTTAAGAAATTTCGTATACCCTATGATGAATTCAGTAATTTAGGTATTCATGAAAAAATGGATTACATTCGAGCTTATGCTCGATCTCGTCTTAAACAAGGTGAGAGATTGTGGTGGCTAGAAGCGGATGAAGATGGTCACTCCCTGCCTATACAGGCCCGCTTGTATACTTCTTTAAGTCAAGATGAAAAAATAATTTCGAGAGCAGAGGCAGCCGTTCTTTGTCCAAAAGTTTTTCAGGGGTCACGAGCCAAGAAAAAGTATGATGATGTTGCCCTCTACCTTCTCACTTACAGAGGGGTGCTATGTCATCAAGCTAGAGATTTATTTACTGCAGGAAGTGTAGCAGGCAAGGCTAGAGGCGGTATTTATCTTAAGAAAAGTATGCTTGATATTGAGCATGAGTTATTGGTAGCTCTACGTGACTTACCTGATGAATTGTTTGAGGAATATTGGGGGTTTAGTTGCCCTCAACTTACCAGAAAAGTTGAATGGCTAAAAATGGCAGATGAAAATGCGGTAGGGTGGATTCCTTCAGAAGTCCTTTTCCAAAAACAATATAACTCTAATCTCTTATAATTTATCTATGAATGGCAACGATAGCTGAAGCTTTTCGTCTTGCTCGGAAATGAGACTTAAGACACTGGGCTAACATCAGCCACGGGATAAAATCACCATTTTGCGTCTATCTTAAACCCTCACAGAATAAGCTGCTTACATAAATTCGGTTTCAGGCCCTAAATTACCACAAAAACTCTTCCTCCAACTTACACATTGCTCTTGAAGTTTCTTATCTTATTCGCTACACGCGCCACAAATTAGCGGCCTAATTCC
>JALZUE010000161.1 GCA_023301705.1 Alteromonadaceae bacterium
AAATAAACTTGGCGTACCACCACCAATAAAAATACTATGTAAATTTTTATCTTGTAAGTTAAAACGCTCAATATCGTCATCTAAATCTTTTATTAAGGCATCAACATAATCATCTTCAGGGATATTGTCTTTTAAGGCGTGTGAGTTAAAGTCACAATAAGGACATTTTTGCACACACCAAGGTATATGAATATAAAGTGACAAGGGTTGTTCAATTAACAAAGCTATTACCTTTAAAAGTTTTAGTGTGTATGTAATACGTAAACTGTGTCATTAGGCGAAGACTGGTTTTTAGTCGTTATATGTATCTGGCAAGTGAATAAAAGTTGTTAGCTTAAACGCTTAACTAATTTTGCTAATGCTTGGCCTCGGTGACTACGTGCATTTTTAATGTCACGAGGTAATTCTGCTGAAGATTGCTGTAAATCGTCTTGCCAAAATAAGGGATCGTAACCAAAGCCTTGCTCACCTTTAGCTTCACTTAGTATTGAACCCTCCCAAACGCCGTGACATATTATTGGCGTAGGATCATTTTCATGTGCCATATACACAAGCACACAATGAAAGCGAGCGGTACTGTTCGGTTGCTGAGTTTTTGCTAATTCACTTAATAGTTTTCCATTATTGAGTGCATCTGTTGCGCTTTCACCAGCATAACGAGCAGAGTAAACACCAGGTTCGCCATTTAATGCATCAACCTCTAACCCTGAATCATCAGCAATAGCGGGTAAACCAGTATGTTTAGCAGCATTTCTAGCCTTAATAATGGCATTTTCTATAAAGGTAGTGCCAGTTTCAGCAACATCAGGTACGTTAAATTCACTTTGTGGTAGTACTTGAATATTTTGCGTTGCTAACAATGCTGATAATTCGTTAACTTTACCCTTGTTACCTGTTGCTAAAACAATTGTATTTTTTTGTATGTTAGTTTTTTTAGTTAATGGTTGTGTCATGAATTACGCCATAGTCAATTGGGAACAATAAATCTTATATATCAATCAACATAAAATTTATGCTGAAATTTCAGTGTTTTCTTATCACCAGTATCAAAGATATCGATAGTAAAAAAATAAGTTTCTTCATGAGTAAAGTTAAGCTCAGCGAGGTAATAAATAGCATGACTTTCTTTTACTTCTGTAAAAATTAACGATTTCTTTTGGCCGAGTAAGTTTGTGGCACTACGAACCAAGTTAACCGATTTAGCTGGCGTATGCGTTAGCGTGTTATCAAGCACAGAAATATTAATAAAGGCATTGTATTTACTGCGTATAATATTATACGTACTTGCAATTTCAGGCGTTAAAAATGTTGAATTTAGCGCAATGTAATGTACATTCGTATTACCAATAATTAGCATGTTTTTATTGGCTGCTATAGCAAAAAATTGTGCGCTGAACAGTAATACTAAAACGGTTAAAACCTTCATTAATTTTTCATCAAGTAAACCGTCAATGTAAACACACTAACGGTTTATTTAAAATTTTATACAAAAGCCCAATAAGGCAATATGTCAGCAAGTAGTAAATTAATTACATTTAATAAAATGAATGCGGCTAATACTGATAAATCTAAACCACCTACGGGTGGAATTAATCGACGTAATGGGTTGATAACAGGAGATGCTAATTGTTGAAATAAAGCTAACGTAGGGTTATAGGTTTGTACAACAAAGCTCATTATCGCCATGATTAACATAATCATGTATAGCAATACGCCCATTTGCTTAATTAATGAAAGCACACCTATATACACTAATAAGCTGATATTCATTTCACCATTATTCATTAACGTAAATATCACGAGCTTTACAATAGAAAGAATTAAAGCAAGTAATAAGGTTGTTGTGTCTAGGCGGCCAATGCTAGGTATAAAGCGGCGACAAGGTAATACCAACGGGTTACTAATTTTTACCACAAACTGACTGATAGGGTTGTAAAAGTCTGCACGCACGGCTTGTAACCAAAGGCGTAAAATAAATACGGTAATGAATGCTTCAAAAATAAAATCAACTAAAAAGTTAATTGCTTGCATGTGAATTGTTCCTTTGTAATAAGAGTTATTTTGCCATTTCTTCAGCGCGTGATACCGCTGCATTCATTGACTTTTCTACCAATTCAATTAAACCGCCTTCTGTAAAAGAGTTTAATGCAGCTTGTGTTGTTCCACCTTTAGAAGTGACATTTTCACGTAATTGGCTAATAGAAATATCATTTTTAACTACCATGTTAGCTGCGCCCAACGCCGTTTGTTGTACAAGTAAACGACTTTGTTCTTCGTTAAAACCATAGCTTTTAGCCATTGTTTCCATTGCTTCCATAAATAAAAAGTAATAAGCAGGCCCCGAACCAGAAATAGCAGTGATGTTATTAATTTTAGCTTCATTTTCTAACCAAACAACTTCACCAACGGCTTTTAGTAAATTATCGGCAATAGCTTTTTGCTCTTCTGATACTTCAGCAGAAGCAAAAGCACCTGTAATACCTAACCCTAATTGAGAAGGTGTATTTGGCATGGTACGAATAACCGCAGGGTTATTTTGTAATGCGGACTGAATTTGTGCGACAGGTGTGCCAGCAGCTACTGAAATAAAACACTTTTCAGATAAATCAAGTGCTGAAAATTCACTACATACGGTTCTAATTAAATGAGGTTTTACACCTAATACGATCATATCGGCAAACTTTACTGCTTCAATATTATTAGCTGTTTCTTTTATACCGTACTTTGTTGACAGTGCTTGACGCTTTTCAGGAGACGGGTTTGTTACAATAATATTGTTTGCAGGCATACCACTATTAAGTAAACCTAAAATAATCGCTGCGTTCATATTGCCAGCGCCGATAAATGCGATGTTCGTCATTGTTTTTTCACTTCTTAAATAGGTCTATTGAATTTATGTTCTATTACCAAAAATAGCTGAGCCAATTCTTACCATGGTAGAGCCAGCCTTAATAGCAGGCTCTAAATCAGCAGACATACCCATTGATAATGTATCTATTGATGGATAACGTTGTTGGTACTGTTTGAATAATTCTAACATAGTATTGAAACTATCTTCACTGGCATTTTTTTCAGGAATCGCCATTAACCCTCTTAAGGTTAAATTATCAGCGTTAGCAACAACATCGGCAAGTTCGGATAAATTAGACAATGCAATGCCTGACTTTGTTTCTTCTTCACTAATATTGACTTGTAAACAAACATTTAGCGGGGTATCTTCAGTATCACGTTGATTATTCAAGCGTTGTGCAACTTTGACTCTGTCTATACTGTGTACCCAAGAAAAGTGGCTAGCAATGAATTTTGTTTTATTTGATTGAATAGGGCCAATAAAATGCCACGTGATATCTGATAAGTGTCGTAGTTGTTCTATTTTGTCGACAGCTTCTTGAATGTAGCTTTCACCAAATTGTCGTTGGCCTGCTTCATAAGCAAGTGTAATTTGTTCAGCGGGTTTAGTTTTACTAACGGCAAGTAATGCTACTTGGTTACGTGCTCTGTCTGCTAATAAGCAGGCTTGTATAATTTGTTGCTCAATGTGTGCAAGGTTATCTTTAATGTTAATCATGCGATATTTATTATGAATAAGTAAAAATTAAAATTATTAAAAGAGGTTTGTATGAATATAACTGAACTCTTAGCGTTTAGTGTTGAACATAATGCATCAGATTTACATTTATCAACAGGGGCTCCGCCTTCTATTCGTGTTGATGGCGATGTGCGAAAGCTTAATATACCAGCTTTTGATGAAAAAGACGTTAACGCTTTAGTTTATGACATTATGAACGATCGGCAACGAAAAGAATATGAAGAAAATTTAGAAGTCGATTTTTCGTTCGATGTGCCTAATTTAGCTCGCTTTAGGGTTAATGCTTTTAATCAACATCGTGGTCCTGCAGCAGTATTTCGTACTATTCCAAGTGAAGTATTAACCATGGAGCAATTAGGTTGCCCTGAAGGTTTTAAAGATATAGCAGATAACCCTCGTGGCTTAGTATTAGTAACAGGGCCTACCGGTTCTGGTAAATCAACCACACTGGCTGCAATGGTTGATTATATTAATGCAAATAAGCACCACCATATTATCACTATTGAAGATCCTATTGAATTTGTTCACCACAATAAATCATGTTTAATCAATCAGCGTGAAGTTCATCGAGATACCTTAAGTTTTAGTAATGCGCTTCGTTCAGCGCTTCGTGAAGACCCTGATGTAATTCTTGTCGGTGAAATGCGTGATCTAGAAACCATTCGTTTAGCGATGACAGCTGCTGAAACTGGCCATTTAGTGTTTGGTACACTACATACTACCTCGGCACCTAAAACTATTGATCGTATTATTGATGTATTTCCTGCAGAAGAAAAATCGATGGTTCGGTCTATGCTTTCTGAATCTTTACGCGCGGTTATTTCACAAACTTTAGTGAAAAAAATTGATGGCGGCAGGGTGGCGGCTCATGAAGTTATGATTGGTGTGCCGGCTATTCGTAACTTAATTCGTGAAGATAAAGTTGCTCAAATGTATTCAGCAATTCAAACGGGTATGTCTCAGGGTATGCAAACTATGGATCAGTGTTTGTCTGGTTTAGTTAATCGAGGAGTGATCACTCGACAAGATGCAGCTGCTAAAGCGCATGACAAAAACCAATTTTCAGGCGGGTATTAATACACACTATGATGAACTTTCATGATTTATTAAGGGAAATGGTAAGCAAAGAAGCGTCTGACTTGTTTGTAACCGCAAAGCTGGCAGTCAGTGCCAAAATCAATGGTGAGTTACAAGCGATAGACACAACGGTTTTATCTCCTGAGCAAGCGTTAGCGTTTGTGCATAGCGCAATGAACGATAAACAAAAAGTTGAATTTGAAGAAAGTAAAGAATGTAACTTTGCAATTTCAATAGAAGGTGTTGGTCGTTTTCGTATTTCGGCTTTTTGGCAGCGTGATATGGCGGGTATGGTTGTGCGTCGTATTATTACTGAAATACCGAATACTGAAGATTTAGGCTTACCGAGTGTGTTAAAAGATGTGGTAATGGCTAAGCGTGGTTTAGTCTTATTTGTTGGTGGCACCGGTACAGGTAAGTCTACTTCAATGGCATCTCTAATTGGTCATCGCAATCGTAATACACGAGGCCACATTTTAACTATCGAAGACCCTGTTGAGTTTGTTCACGAACATGAACAAAGTATGATTACACAGCGAGAAGTTGGCTTAGATACTGAGAGCTTTGATGCCGCATTAAAAAGTTCATTAAGGCAGGCTCCTGATGTTATTTTAATTGGTGAAATACGCAGTAAAGAGGTGATGGAGCATGCACTCAGTTTTGCTGAAACTGGGCACTTATGTATTGCTACCTTACATGCTAATAATGCTAACCAAGCAATTGATCGTATTATGCATTTAGTACCTTCAGAACAGCATGGTAAATTATTATTTGATTTAGCACTTAATTTAAAAGGTATTATTGCACAGCAATTAGTTCCTAAAATTACTGGCGATGGCCGTGTTGCAGCGATAGAGATTTTACTGAATACACCTTATGTTTCTGAACTTATTAAAAAAGGTGCGGTTGATGAAATTAAAGAAGCCATGAAAAAATCAAATAATCAAGGTATGCAAACCTTTGATCAAGCCTTGTTTAAGCATTATCAATTGGGTTTAATTAGTCAAGATGATGCGCTGCACCATGCAGATTCGCCAAATGACTTACGATTAATGATTAAATTAAATAGTGAAGAACAAGGGACATCAAGCTCGCTAAAAAATGTAACACTTGACGATTTAAGCTATTAATTTATCAACCAACTAAAAGGTAAAATACAATACGAAAAAACCCAAACATAACTATATGTTTGGGTTTTTTGCTTTATGATTAATTTTAT
>JALZUE010000162.1 GCA_023301705.1 Alteromonadaceae bacterium
CATCAGTTCTTGCGTCTATTGGGTTAGGTTTTTCATCACGTTCTTTTATTTGGCAATCTTCACCTTCAATAACACCTACATATTGACGTTCTTTTGGTAAGTATTCGATTGCCTCGTAAATTTTAACTTTACTTGGGGCAAAGTATTCTTCAAAGTTACTTCGATCTAAGTTGGTTGACGTTGTAAAGTTAGCACAACCAGTAATGATCATTACGCTAGTACATGTAAAAGCATTAAATATAAATTTTTTGGAGTTAATACGTGAAAAGTTAAACATAAAATTAAACGTTAATTATAATAAGTAATGTAAGTGTATCTTAGTTTTAAATACTTGTTTACGCTTTTTATTTATATTGTTTAAATCACTATCTATGTTTATTCATTTCAGGTACGTAACTGCAACTAGTTGTGGAATATAACGAAGATATATGTACAACCTTTCTAAGTTCACTGATGAGATTTGATTATTATTGTTAATCAAATTAAAACCAAGGCGACCGTAGAAAGGCATCAATGCTTTATCAACGAAGCACACCATAGATAAATGCTTTTGTTTGGCATGTTGTATTAATAGGCTAGCGTAGTGTTGATTCCTATAATCTTTATGAACAAATAAACCGTGCAATAAAGCTTGGTTATTGTTATCAGTGATATATGAAACAATCACACTTGCAATAATATGATCGTCTAATTTAATGAGATAAGCGGTATCGAACCCCATAAAGCTTGCAGAATATCCATGTTCTTTATAAAAGCGTTTTATCGATCTTTTATCGCTTCGTAGCGCTTTTACAGGTGATATATTCATCATTGATTTTAATTAATTGCGCTTATAAAAACGATATAAAAAAGCCAAGTAATGAACTTGGCTTTAATTTTGATAGAGTTAGCAAAAAATATTAAATTTTAAGTGCTTTATCACCACGAGCTATACCCACACTTCCAGAGCGAACTGATTCTATAATCTCAGTTTCATTTTTTAATGTTGAAATAAACGCATCAATTTTTTCAGCAGCACCGGTTAATTGAATTGTATAAGCTTGTTTGCCTACATCAACAATAGAGCCTCTAAATATATCAGTAATACGCTTCACTTCAGTACGAACGTTATCATTAATCGCAACCACTTTAATCAATAAAATTTCACGTTCAACATGTGCTCGTTGCGTTAAATCAGAGACTTTAATAACATCTACTAGCTTATTAACCTGCTTAACTATTTGTTCGATAACATGTTCATCACCTACAGTAGCAATGGTGATACGTGATAAACTAGCATCATCAGTTGGTGCAACCGTTAATGTTTCAATATTAAATGCACGTTGTGAAAACAAACCGACAATGCGTGATAATGAACCTGGTTCATTTTCTAATAAAATACTTAATATACGACGCATTATGCTTTTTCTCCTTTCTTGATCCACATATCGTCAACAGTACCTAAACGGATTTGCATCGGATAAACATGCTCTTTTTCATCAACTAAAATGTCAATGAATACCAACCGATCTTTAATAGCGAACGCTTGTTCCATTTTTTCATCAAGTTCATCTAAGTTATCAATTTGAATACCAACATGTCCGTAAGACTCTGCAAGCTTAACAAAGTCAGGTAAAGAGTCCATATATGATGACGAGTGACGACCACCGTATATCATGTCTTGCCATTGACGAACCATTCCTAAAGAGCGGTTATTCAATGAAACAATTTTAACAGGCAAATTATATTGTAAACACGTTGATAATTCTTGAATATTCATTTGAATAGAACCATCACCCGTAATACAGATAACATGTTCATCAGGAAATGCTAATTTAGCACCCATTGCTGCTGGTAGACCAAAGCCCATAGTACCTAAACCACCAGAATTAATCCAACGACGTGGCTTATCAAAAGGGTAGTACTGGGCAGCAAACATTTGATGCTGGCCTACATCTGAACATACATAAGCCGTACCATTAGTGGCTTTATACATAGCTTCAACAGCACGTTGAGGCTTAATTAAGCCATCTGTTTGTGTATAGCTGAAACTGTCGACTTTACGCCATTGTTCAATTTCTTCCCACCATTGTGCGAGTGCTTCTTGATCTAATTGAATGCTTTGAGCATCAAGTTCAGCCATGATTTGTTCAATAACTAGGTCAACTAAACCAACAACAGGTACATGGGCATTGATGGTTTTTGAAATTGATGTTGGATCAATATCAACATGGATAATAGTTGCATTAGGACAGAACTTTTTCACATTGTTAGTTACACGATCATCGAAGCGCGCACCTAAAGCAAGAATAACATCTGCATTGGCCATGGCTTTATTCGCTTCTAAACTTCCATGCATACCTAACATGCCTAAAAAGTTTTTATGCAGGCCTGAAATACCACCTAGCCCCATTAATGTGTTGGTGATTGGCGCATTTAACTTTTCAACTAATGCTGTTAAGTTTTTATCTGCATCAGAAAGTACAATACCACCACCAGAATAAACCACTAATTTTTTGGCTTTAGAGATTACTTCAACCGCTTTACGAATTTGCTTAGGGTGCCCCTTATCTGATGGGTTATAAGAGCGCATTGATACTTCTGTATTAATGTGAAACTCAGCAGAGTCTTGTTGTAAGTCTTTTGGAAGTTCAATAACAACGGGACCAGGGCGGCCTGTTGCTGCAATATGAAATGCTTTAGCAAAAGTGTTTGGTAGTTCAGATAAATCTCTACAGCTAAAACTGTGCTTAACAATCGGTCGAGAACAACCTACTATATCAGTTTCTTGGAAAGCGTCGTCACCAATTAAGTGCGTAGGAACTTGGCCAGCTAATACAACCATAGGAATTGAATCCATATAAGCAGTTGCAATACCTGTGATACAGTTTGTAGCCCCAGGCCCCGATGTTGCTAATACAACACCTACTTCGCCCGTTGCTCTAGTATAACCATCTGCCATATGTGTAGCAGCTTGTTCGTGTCTAACAAGTATATGCTCTACATCGCTTTGTTGAAACAACGCGTCATAGATATCAAGAACTGATCCGCCAGGATATCCAAAAACATATTTAACTTTCAATGCAGCTAATGATTTAACCACCATTTGTGCACCGGTAAATAACTCAGTTGTCATTATTTAATCCACCCCAGTTGTGAAATAAAAAAGCCTCCAGTCATACGTAGAAAGGAGGCTTACATTGTTCGAGTCACTTTCTACTAGCTGTAAGCTTCTTTTGAAGTTTTTAAGACTATGATAAACGCTAAGACCAAGACAGAAAAAGCCTTAAAAAATGAAGAAAGTAACATAATAATTATTCTTTGGTTAATTGTAGCTCATATTATCTTTTTATAAGGTAGAGTCAATGAAAAAATAGGTTCGGTAGATAATAAAAAGCCGAACATATCGTTCGGCTTTTTAATTTAATCAATTTTCATGTCTTAGCGAATGAATTAATCAGCTAATTCAGCTAAACACATTTCGTCATAAATTTGCTTAACCCACTTATCTACACGTTCTTCAGTAAGTTCTGGTTGGCGGTCTTCATCAACACACAAGCCAATAAAGGTATTGTCATCAACTAATGCTTTAGATGCTTCAAATTCGTAACCTTCAGTAGACCATTGACCAACCATGATTGCACCTTTACTTTCAGCGATATCACGTAAAGGTTGCATAGCATCACAAAAATATTCTGAATAATCTTCTTGATCGCCTAAGCCAAATATTGCGACTAATTTATCTGTGAAATCAATTTCTTCAAAATCAGGTAAAAAGTCATCCCAGTCACATTGGTTTTCACCGTAGTACCAAGTCGGTATGCCTAATATTAACAAGTCAAATTCAGCAATTTCTTCTTTTGTACTTTTAGCAATATCTTTAACTTCAACAAGTTGTTTATTTAACTTGTTTTGAATTGTTTTACTTACCGCTTCAGTGTTACCGGTATCACTACCAAAAAATAAACCTACAATTGCCATTGATTAATAACCTTATATTCAATTTAACAGTTTTTATTAACTACTAACGCATTGTTTAATAGCTTTTCAATTAATTGACTACGCGTTAAGTTTTCACTTAATGCTCGTCGTTCAAGTTGTTCAAATAATTCTTGATGAATTTTAAATTCAACGCGTTTTAAGCCCTTGCTTTTATCACGTTTCACCTGGTTTCGCTTATTAATTCGAACTTGCATTTCTCTACTATGAGGGTTTGTTCTAGGGCGACCGGGTCTTTTTTCTTCGTTAAACAGATCTATAGTTGTTAGATCTGATACTTCTTTTGCCATATTGTTAACCTATAATAATGCTGTATTCAGATAAACTGAATGAGCTCCTTAACAATAAAAACTAACTATTTAATCGATAATATAAAAAAATAAGTCTGCTATTTTCATAGGGTTATTTTTTTATATTATCGTACATAAAGCATCCCAAGAGAAAATAAGTAAAACAAGTCATACTTCTTTGTCACTTCGTTAAAACTTTGTTGATATTATGGGCTACTTCAAAAAATCAGCGACAATATAACATAATCACTTATAAAACACAGTTTTTAACCATTAAAAAGTGTATTTTATTGGATTTCTAACGTGAGATTAATGTTTATGTTAACAGCGTATAATAAGTACATTTTAACGCGCGTAATTACCTTGATGTTAATCTTTTATATTTACGTTATTTTGCCAAAAAATCAGTCACTATTTTATTAAATATCACTGGTTTTTCAGCATGTAACCAATGCCCAGTCCCTTGAATTATTTTTGCTGAACTATTAGGGAATATTGATAAAACCACGTCACGATGACTTGATTGGATGTAGTCAGAATCTCCTCCTTTGATAAATAATGTATCACCATCGTATTGTTGTTCTAATGAAAAACCAGACATGATTTGAGGGTAACAATTCGAAATATAATCTAAATGGCATTTAAAGCTAAACTGACCATTTTTGCTTGATAAATTACGTAATAAAAATTGTCTAACACTTGCTGTTTCAACAGCCTGTGTTAATTGAATATCTGCTTCTTTACGTGTTTTAATTATATCTAAATTAATACTTTTTAAACCGTTAATAATTCTTTCATGATGCGGTGGATATTCTACAGGAGCAATATCAGCAATAATTAATTTATTAACTCTCGAAGGAAAATCAATAGCAAGTTGCATTGCAATTTTACCTCCCATTGAATGACCTAATATATGTGCGTTTTCTAGTTTTAGATCATCCATTAAATGAATAATATCTAGCGCTAATTCGGAGTATTGCATGCTGTTTTGATGAAATGATTGACCGTGGTTTCTCACATCAACACTAATAACGCGATAATTATCCTGCAACACTTTTGCGATCATACCTAAGTTTTCTAAACTACCGAATAGCCCATGAATTAAGATAATGGTATCGCCTTGACCTGCTTCTTGATAATGTAGTTTTTGCATAAATTTTTGCTACCGTTTTGTAAAATACAAGAGACATTGTTTAATCATTTTATAGAGCTCATGTAAACTAATGCTTGTGTAAAAAATATTATATGATAAATAAATGAATTGTCAGTGTTTTTCAAGGCGCATGCAAATATTTATTTTACAGTTATTTTCTTGTTTTTAGTAAATTTTTAACAATATTTAATAGTTAAGTCTATTAGACTATGGCAGGTTAGCTGATAGCTAAGTATAATTAGGGTACTTGTTATTCATGTTATTTATATTTTAGGTCGTTTATGAAAAATATCGAGATAGACGAAGAGCTTTACCAGTATATTGTAAGCAATACACAATCTATTGGTGAAAGTGCTTCATCAATATTACGTCGTTTATTGAATGTTGATGAGGCTACTCCAACGTCAACTGATAATGTTGTGACTCAAGAACTTCCTGAAGGTGAAGCTCAATCGTTTGCACAAGAAAACACTGAGTCGAATAATATAGGCGAAAAAGAGGCAGTATTAATTGATTCTGAGTCGCAGACTAACGTGCAAGTAAGTATTGAAAATCCTGTTATTGAGAAAGTAGAGCAAATAGGTTCTTTTTATGATTATATTAATAAAGAAGAACTTGCCGTACAACGCGGTGCAGTAGGGCGCTTTTTACTAATTCTAGCAGCATTATATCGAGTTCATGCTAATGAGTTTATCAGTGTCTGTGATATTAGAGGTAGAGATCGTTTATATTTTGCTACCAATGAAGCTGTGCTTAATGCAAGTGGAAGTAGTACTAAGCCAAGACAAATTCCTGATTCACCATATTGGGTTATTACAAACTCTAATACAACACGTAAAAAGATGATGTTAACCGAAGTTGCTATTGCCTTAGGATATAGTAGCGACGAAGCGGAAGAGATTCGCGATTTACTTTAATTTAATTATGCCAGGGAGTCATAACTTATGACAACGCATGTTCATGCCGGGAAAGTAGCACGTCCAGAAGATCGTACAAACATTGCTAAATTAGTCAGTGATTATTTTGTATTAAGCCCAGATATTACCAAAGCTGAAGAACGAGTCACATTTGGTACCTCTGGCCATCGAGGCAATGCTTCAAAGTGTAGTTTTAACGAATGCCATATTTTGGCTATTTGCCAGGCAGTTGCTGAACATCGTAAAGAAATGAAATATACAGGGCCAATTTTCATTGGTAAAGATACACATGCCTTATCTGAACCTGCATTTGTTAATGCAATTTCAGTGTTAATTGGTAATAACATACCTGTTGTTATACAAGAAGATCAAGGTTACACACCTACGCCTGTTATATCTCGCATGATCATTAATCATAATCGCCAACATGATACTTTGGCTGATGGTCTAATTATTACACCTTCTCATAACCCACCTAGTGATGGTGGTATTAAATATAATCCACCTCATGGTGGCCCTGCTGAAGGTGATATTACTAAGAAAATTGAAAATCGAGCGAACGATATTATTGCCAATAATTTAGAAGATGTTGTTGATGTTGCATTTGAAAGTGCTATGCAGTCTTCTTTACTTACTAAGCAAAACTTCATCAAGCAATATGTTGAACAGCTTTCAGAAGTGGTTGATATGGAAGCAATTGCTAAATCTGGCGTTAGTTTTGGTGTTGATCCTTTAGGTGGTTCAGGTATTGATTACTGGCCTGAAATTTCAAAACAATATGACATTGAACTAACGATTGTTAATCCTGTTGTTGATGCAAGCTTTGCTTTTATGCCATTAGACAAAGACGGTAAAATTCGTATGGATTGCTCTTCTGCCTATGCAATGGCAGGTTTAATAGCCATGAAAGACGACTTTGATATTGCTGTTGGTAATGATCCTGACTTTGATCGCCATGGTATTGTGACTCGTACCGGTGGTTTAATGAACCCTAACCATTATCTTGCAGTTGCTATTCATTATTTAATGACTAACAGAGAGTGGGCAGCTGATTGTAAAATTGGTAAAACCTTAGTATCGAGTTCTCTTATTGACCGAGTAGCTAAGCATATTGATCGTCCACTTGCTGAAGTACCTGTTGGGTTTAAATGGTTTGTTGATGGCTTAAATGATGGCTCTTATGCTTTTGGCGGAGAAGAAAGTGCAGGAGCATCATTTTTAGCCAAAGACGGCAGTTGTTGGACAACTGATAAAGATGGTTTCGTAATGGCATTACTTGCGGCAGAAATATTTGCTAAAACAGGAAAAGACCCTTATCAATATTACCTTTCTTTAGCACAAGAGTTAGGCGAACCGTGTTATGGACGTGTTGAAGCCGTTGCTAATTTAGCGCAGAAAAAAGTGTTAACAGGGCTTTCACCTGATGATGTCACAGCAACTACATTAGCTGGCGAAACTATATTACAAAAATTAAGCCATGCGCCAGGAAATAATGCAGCTATTGGTGGTTTAAAAGTAGTAACAGAAAGTGGTTGGTTTGCAGCTAGACCGTCTGGCACTGAAGATATTTATAAAATTTATGCTGAAAGCTTTGTTGATGAAAAACATCTAGCTGTCATTATCAGTGAAGCACAAGACATTGTATCTAACGTATTTACGCAAGCAGGTCTATAACTAGTTATTGCAAAATCGATAAATACATAATAAAAAAGGCATAGTAGTAGCTAGTATGCCTTTTTTATATTCAATATTTGCCCAATTACTCGGTAAGTCTCTAATCAATTAATGGCCAGCCACCAAGCGTTTTCCATTTATTAACGATATAACAAAATAACTCAGCGGTTTTTTCCGTATCGTATAATGCTGAGTGTGCCTCACTGTTGCTAAATTCAATATCAGCAGCAATACAAGCTTTAGCCAATACTGTTTGACCCAGCGCTAAACCGGCCAATGTAGTGGTGTCGAATGAAACAAATGGGTGGAAAGGACTACGCTTGATATTACAGCGCTCAGTTGCTGCATTCACAAAACCTAAATCGAACGAAGCATTGTGTGCAACCATAATGGCACGTTGACAGCCAGCCGCTTTAATTTTTTTACGAATAAACTTAAATAGTGTTTTTAATGCTTCATCTTCAGTTACTGCACCACGTAAAGGGTTGGTAGGGTCGATACCTGTAAATGCTAAAGCTGATGGTTCTAAGTTAGCACCTTCAAAAGGATCTACATTAAACCACATGGTCTCGTCTAATTCGAAGAGCCCAGTTTCTTCATCTAAAGATAACGTGGTTGCCGCTATTTCTAATAATGCATCAGTTGATGAATTAAAACCTGCTGTTTCTACATCAACCACAACAGGTAAATAACCTCTGAAGCGTTGGGCATATAATGTTTTTTCGCTAGCGTCACCCGTGTCGGCAGTCTTTGTATTTGGCGATAGTGTTTTTGTTGAATCGGTCATTAAGCATATTCGTTAAAGGTTATAAGAGTATTATCTCAGAAAAAGCTTTTTATCTTAAATGTTCTTTTAAAAATTTTATTTTATTCACTAATTTAAATAAAATCTGTAAAGTGATTAAAAAGTGTAAAGATATTTTATCAGCAGTCGATAAATTGGGTGAGATAAACTACAATTTGATTATTATGAAGACTAACGTTTTATTATTATCTGTATTGTCGGGCTTGTTGGTTATACCAGCACAGGCCAATTTACGACAGTACCAAGCATCATTAGAACAATCGCACTGGTCAGTGTCGGCATCATCACGTTTAAATTGTACACTATCACACCAAATACCTAATTATGGTGAAGCCCGCTTTTCAAGTTCTGCTAGTCGTAATACTAACATGAATTTTGAATTAGACATGCTACGCGTGCCTGATTCATATTCACTTGCTGAAGTACGTTCTGTAAACCCTAGTTGGAGACCTGGCAGAATAGATAGAACATTGGCTAATATGAAATTATATAAACAGTTTTCACCAAGCTTACCGAAAAAAATTGCCTGGACAATGTTAGGTGAACTGGAAGAGGGCATGAACCCGCAGTTTTACTATAATGATTGGTATGATGACGATGATAGAATATCTGTTGGCTTATCACCTGCAAGGTTTAGGCATGCATATAAAGAATTTGTTCATTGTGTTGGTAATTTATTAAACTTTAATTTTGACGATATTGCATATACTGTTTTGAATTATGAATCTAACACTGATGAACTGACTAAATCATCTAAAAAACGTATTGATATGATAAAGGAATACTTGAGCTTAGATCCTGAGCTAGAGTTGGTATTAATTGATGCATTTACCGATAGTTATGGTGGTCGTTGGCCAAACTATGAATTATCAGTAAAACGAGCAAATAAAATCAAAGAATACTTTTTAGCTAGTGGCATTGATCCTTCTCGTATTGAAGCTAAAGGTTATGGTGAAAAACGCCATGTTGCATCTAACAATACAGTACTTGGGCGAGAACAAAATAGACGCGTAGTAATACGTATGAATAAACCTTAAACTAGAAGCTCATTGACAGATACAAAATAAAGCCTTGTTTAAGGCTTTTTTTATGTCTAAAACAAAAGTAGTAGTTTTTTATATTAGTATATTTTTGGATTTTACTCTTTTTACCAAGTGATGGTTTAAAAGGTATTCAAGTGAATAATTCGCATAACCGCAAAATATTCATTGATATATCAACTCATGTTAATTTAAGTAATAAATCTATTTACTCATTATTCTATTAGTATTTTTGAAACACTTCTCAATAGTTTTGTATTGACAGAAACATAGCGAGTTACTTTCTCTATCTAGCCAGAATAATCGCTTGCATTGTTGTCAGGATGTTTGCACTATAAACATAGTTTTTTCTTATGTTTTTTTGAATTATTTATTATGACTAATGTATCACCCTCAGTGAATACGACTCACAAAATTAACCATATTCCCTTAATAAGTATTATTATTTGTGCACTACTTTTTCAATTAATAGGGCATTACTTTGCTACTAAGTTTTTTGTCTATGATAGTTTTCTAGCGCTTTGGCCATTTTTACGCATTGTATTACCTGTTGTTTTATTACTACTTGTAGCGATACCTTTACGAGTTTTTAATATGGGAGTGCCTACTTTTGATAAAAAAAGTGGTATTGTTGTTGCTTTATCTTGCCTAGGGCTTTGCTTCTTAGCAATATATTTAGGTAACTTTGCTGACGATTATTTATCATACTATCGTAAAGGGGCAAGCATAGAGTTACTCAGAAAACTGGGTCGGTTTGAGCGGTTTATGATGTTTACAGCGTCAACATTAATTGCATGGGAAATATTTCATCGTGGGTTTTTGCTAGGTAGTTTACGCTACTGTTTTACCAAACATTTGCAAATACAGCAACGTTCAAGCGATATCATTGCTATGTTGTTTGTTGCTTCTTTTGAGGCGCTTTTTCATATAAAGAAACCTATGCATGAATCAATACCACTTATTTTTGCATCGCTCATTTTGAGTTGGCTTACTATACGAACAAAGAGTTTGTGGCCCGCATTAATTATTCACTTAGCGATTGAAGTTATCTTTGGTTATTCTGCCTTTATTGGATGGTAAGCATTATTTAAACTAGTAAAGTCTAGTGATAAATAATTTGTAATGTTTTAAACGCTTGTTTAAAATTACCATCGGTTTAATTTAGTTTTACTATAGTTATAGAGTCAACTGATGAGTATTGAAATAGATATTAACAAGTCAGGCAAACCCAGTATTACAAAAGAGCGTATTTTAAATGCGGCAGAAAAATTATTTTCAGCACAAGGCTTTAGCAATACATCGCTGCGTCAAATCACAAGTTCAGCTGAAGTTAATTTAGCTGCTGTTAATTATCATTTTGGCTCTAAGAAAGAATTGATCAAAGCAGTAATGTCTCGATATATGAATGAACTTTCTCCTCACTTATCTTCATCATTGTCTATGATTTGTCAGCTTGAAAACCCTGATCTAAATCAGGTGTTTTCAGCCTTTATTGCACCGCTTATTGCGTTAAACAAATTTAGAGATAATGGCACAGCTATTTTTCTTTTGTTATTAGGGCATGGTTATAGTGACAGCCAAGGATTTTTACGATGGTTCTTAACAACACGTTATCCTGAGGTTATCGATAATTTTATTACTGCTGTAAGTAAAGCTTACCCTGAACTTAGCCAAGAGGACATGTTTTGGCGCTTACATTTCACCATGGGAACCATTGTATTTACAATGTCATCAAGCAATGCGTTGATTGATATCGCTAAAAATGATTATCAGCAAACAGTGAGTATTACTCAGTTAATTGAAAAACTTATTCCTTATGTTGCTGCTGGCGTTGCCGCCCCAATTTACCCACTTACTACGGAGATTAATTAATGGGTCCTTTAATGATTGATATTCAAGGAACTTCATTGACTAATGAAGATAAAGAGCTCTTGGCACACCCGTTAGTTGGCGGTTTAATTTTATTTACACGTAATTATGAAGACAAATCTCAACTAACTAAATTAACAACAGCAATGCGTTTGGCTGCTAAGAGCGACTTATTAATTGCAGTTGACCATGAAGGTGGAAGAGTTCAACGATTCAGAGAAGGCTTTTCTCGTATTCCTGCTATGGCGGAGTTATTGATAAGTAATAAGCACTCTATTAAGGATGCGAAAGTTTCAGCCTTTTATGTGGGGCAATTAATGGCATTAGAAGTACAAGCTGTTGGTATTGATATTAGTTTTGCACCTGTACTTGATGTTAATGGTATTAGTGATGTCATTGGTGATCGAGCTTTTGATAGCTCACCGCAGAACGTAACCGCGCTTGCAGCCGCTTTTATCGAAGGTATGAGTAGTGTTGGTATGAAAGCAACAGGTAAACACTTCCCTGGCCATGGAAGTGTGAAAGAAGACTCTCACATTGCAATACCTGTTGATAACCGGAGTTTTGAAGAGATTAATGGGTATGATCTATTACCTTTTAAGCAACTTATGCCTCAATTATCAGCAATGATGCCGGCGCATATTATTTTCCCTAATATCGATAAAGAGTCTGTTGGATTTTCATCACATTGGTTACAAGTGATATTGCGTGAAAAGCTAGGGTTTAAAGGTGTTATTTTTAGTGATGACTTATCGATGAAAGGAGCATCAGTTGTTGGTGGTTATGTTGAAAGGGCTGAAGCGGCTCAAACTGCGGGCTGCGATATGCTTTTAATGTGTAATGACAGAGCAGGGGCGATTAATGTGATTGATAATGCAAATCTTGCTATTAAATCAGAAAGCCAACAGCGCATTAAGCACATGTTGAATATTAAACAGCCGGCTAGATCAACAAATATGAATACTTGGCAACAAATGCAAGCATCAAAAGATTGGCAAAAAGCATATCTACATATTCAAGGTTTATTGTAAGATATAAACCTCCTCACTTCAGCGCACGATATATGTGATTGAAGTAAGGAGAATACATAAAATGATTTATTAGCTTATTATCTGTTTAAACCTTTTTAAGATTAATAATTCTTGAGCCTAAAACAATAATAAATAAAGCACTATAAACTGCGTAAACAACAGTCATCCATTGTGGCATAGAATAGCCTAAAAATTGCCAATTAATATCACCACAATCACCAGTTGCTTCGAATAAGAAAGGTATCCATTGGTGTAAAGGTGCCCACTGTGGAAAGTTAGGTATAACATCACAGCTATAAAAGAAAGATAATGTAGCACCTTGCATGTCAACATGCTCTAGCGCAATCACTAACCCCCAAACACTGCCAATACCCCAAAGAGCAAAAGCTAAAAGTCTTGCAATCATATACTGATTAAAAGCATAACCAATTAACCCGGCTAATATAATGGATACAATAGCTAAGCGTTGATAAACACACATAATACAAGGTGCTAAACTCATAATATATTGAAAATACAAAGCAACAAGCTCTAGGCTTAATGCACTTGCCATTAATATAAGCCAAGCTTTTGAATTAATCGCTAATTGGTTGATATATCCCATTTGATTCCTTTGAAATACTGCATTGAAAACATCATAAATATAGCAACAAGGTAACGTAAAAATAGACATTACGCTAGTTTAGGTGCTGTAGATTATTACTATAAGTGTATGTAAATATTTCTTTAATATAAAAAAAGCGCCATAAGGCGCTTTTTCAACAATTGACTTTATTATCAATTGATATTAATGACCGCCTACAGACTGAACAGCTTCACCTGTATGATGGTGAATAATGCCAGCGTCATAAAAATATTGAGTCATATCCTGTAAGTTACCACTATAAATGGCAAGTAAGCCAACAATTGTTAATACAATAGTATATGGGAACGCCATAATAACCATTCTGCCGTATGATAAACGAATTAATGGAGCAATAGCTGATGTTAATAAGAATAAAAATGCAGCTTGGCCATTCGGTGTAGCAACACTTGGTAAATTTGTACCTGTGTTAATTGCTACAGCAAGTAAATCAAACTGATCTCTTGTGATAGTACCTGCAATTAATGCATTTTTAACTTCAGTAATGTAAACCGTACCAACAAATACATTATCACTCACCATTGATAATAAACCATTTGCTAGATAGAACATAACAAGTTGCATATCACCTTCAAACGTTAATACCCAGGTAATAACAGGTGTAAATAGGTGTTGATCAATAATCACGGCGACAATGGCAAAGAACACCGCTAATAAAGCCGTAAATGGTAAAGCTTCTTCAAAAGCATGACCTATTTGGTGTTCATTATTAACACCTGTAAATGTTGTTGCAAAGATAATAACGGTTAAACCAATTAAGCCGACAGCTGCTAAATGAAGTGCTAAAGCGACAATTAACCAAATAGCTACAACACCTTGCATGATAAGCTTTACTTTTTCTTGCATGTTGCGGTTTTTAGTTTCGTTGTGATCGAAATCTGTTAATATTTTTCTTACGTTGTCAGATAAATCAACGCCATAACCAAACACTTTAAACTTTTCTATTAGGAAACAAGTTAATAAACCGAAAATAAAAACAGGTAAAGTGACAGGAGACATGCGTATAGCGAATTCAACAAAGTCCCAACCCGCTTGCTCACCAATAATCAAATTTTGAGGTTCACCAACAATTGTACATACGCCACCTAAAGCAGTACCAACACCAGCATGCATCAATAAATTTCGTAAATAACCTCTAAATTGCTCTAAATCAGAACCAGAAAGCTCTGGAAATTGTGCGTCACAAGTATGATCATGATCATGATGATGATTTTTACCTGATGCTACCTTATGGTAAACAGAATAAAATCCGATACCAACACTAATTACAACGGCAATTACGGTTAACGCATCAAGAAATGCCGAAAGAATAGCACCAGAAAAACAAAATAATATTGAAACTATTATTTTAGATTGTACTTTAGTTATAATTTTAGTGAATAAAAACAGCAATAAGTTCTTCATGAAGTAAATACCAGCAACCATGAATACTAGTAATAATAATACTTCGATATTAGCAACGAGCTCGTGTTTTACTTTATCTGCCGAAGTCATACCAATGGCAACAGCTTCAATAGCAAGTAAACCACCAGGTTGAAGTGGGTAACACTTTAGCGCCATTGCTAAAGTAAAAATAAATTCTATAACGAGTGCCCAGCCAGCGACATACGGACTGACATAGAAGAATAAAATAGGGTTAATAATTAAAAAAGCAACAATAGCCTTTTTGTACCAATCAGGAGAATTACCTAAAAAATTCTTATGAAACGCTGTTAAAAACGATTGTTGCATAATAAACCTTGCTAATGTGAAGTGTTTGTTAACAGTAATGCACAGTTAACACAATGAAATTACTAAATATGATAGCACAAAATAGATCAGTAGATTAAGAACGAAAAAGAAAAATAACGTAAAAAGAAAAATTGAGTCTACTTGTATGGTTGCTTGCTTCTGGTACAATCAGTTCAGTAGAATTTATTTGAAGTTATTTAAGAGAATTCGAGAAACTTATGGTAATAAAAGCACATAGTCCGGCAGGTTTTGCAGAACAATACATTGTTGAATCTATATGGAATGGACGTTTTGCACCTGGTACTATTTTACCTGCGGAGCGAGAGCTTTCTGAACTGATAGGTGTTACGCGCACAACGTTAAGAGAAGTTCTACAGCGGTTAGCAAGAGATGGCTGGCTAACAATTAAACACGGTAAGCCAACTCAAGTAAATGATTTTTGGGAAACGTCTAGTTTAAATATACTCGAAACATTAGCTCAGCTCGACCAAGACGGAGTTCCTGAGTTAGTCGATAACCTAATGTCAGCACGAACGAATATTAGCGCTATTTATATTCGAGGTGCATTGAAAAACAACCCAGATAAAACAATCGAATTACTGTCAGATTATACAAATATAGAAGATACTGGCGAGGCTTTTGCAGAATTTGATTATCAATTAAATAAAGCGTTGGTCGTGGCATCAGGAAATCCCATATACTTACTGATTTTAAATGGTTTTAAAGGGCTTTATTCGCGAATGGGTAGTTATTATTTTGCTCACCCAAAAGGGCGTGAAATTTCTAGAGCATATTATAAAAGTTTAATCGAACTTGCTCAAAAAGGGCTATTTAATGAAGCTTTAGTTGTAGTAAGAAACTACGGCGTTGAATCAGGTAAGCTTTGGTCAGAATTAAAAGATTCAATTTTAAAAGAAATGTCAGATGACTAACTTAATGTAGATAATGAATATTATCAGTTAAAAAAGCCAGCTAATAGCTGGCTTTTTAATATCTACTTTTTTACTTGAGCTTATGCGAAGTTTGCTGCTGCAAATTCCCAGTTAGCTAATGCCCAAAATCCTTGCATGTAATCAGGACGAACATTGCGGTAGTCAATGTAGTAGGCATGTTCCCATAAATCTACTGTTAATAACGGTGTAACACCTTCATCAGTTAAAGGAGTAGCAGCGTTTGACGTATTAACAATTGCTAAACTGCCATCTGCATTTTTAACTAACCAAGTCCAGCTTGAGCCGAAGTTGTTAATCGCACTATCAGTGAATTTAGCTTTAAATTCAGCAAATGAGCCAAAACTAGCAACAATAGCATCGGCTAAAGCACCAGTTGCTTCACCTCCACCGTTAGGGCTTAAGCTGTTCCAGTAAAAAGTGTGATTCCAAATTTGTGCAGCGTTGTTAAAAACACCACCTTGTGAAGATTTAATAATATCTTCTAAAGACTTGCTTTCAAAATCTGTACCTTCAATTAAACCATTAAGCTTAACTACATAAGTATTGTGGTGCTTGCCGTAGTGAAACGATAATGTTTCTGCTGAAATGTGTGGTTCTAATGCGTTTTGCTCATAAGGAAGAGCTGGTAATTCAATCGCCATTGTATTTCTCCAGGACGTAATATTTAACAGATAATAGTAAAACTTAATTTTTAACGAAAACTAAGTCATTAAAGATCATTTATTTTTGCGCAAAAATA
>JALZUE010000163.1 GCA_023301705.1 Alteromonadaceae bacterium
GCGGTCTTAATCGCGGCGGGCGCATACGCAACGCGGCGGCTAGATTTAGCGCAGCTCATAGACTTGGCCGCAGACCAAGACAAAGCAAATTTTTCAAGTTGGTTTAGTCAGAACCAAGTGCCGTATAGAGCGCTTGCTGCAATGTGGCTTACAGAGAGCGCAGGAAATCCCCGCGCAACGAATTTAACGGGCACTGATGGGCTTCAGGGCGGTTCATGGGGATTAGGTCAGGTTACGGCGCTTACAGCGACAGATTACGGCATAGCGCGGGCCTTTGCGCCTCTGATGTTGTTGCCCGCGATTGGGGCAAAGGTATCAATGCAGCATGTTCAGTTTAATATACGGGGTTTACAGAACGCGGGCTTAAATGGTTCGCCAGAAGAATGGGTTCAATCATACAATGTCGGGCTTGCAGGGTATCTTCAAGGGCGAAGAAACGAAGTGCATTTAACGCGATTTTTAACAACTTATTTACAGCCATTAAATCTTTAGAAAGGGATATAAAATGTCACAACAGTTAGAGGCGCGTTTAGCGCGAATTTCAAAATATTCAAATATTCCAAGCTATGCGCGAGAAATAGAATTTATTGAAAATCAAATTTCGGGCGCGGTTGAAAGCGGGGAATTTGTTGAAGAGGTTAGAGAGGATTTAGAAATTCTTGAGCAACAAGTCGAAAGTGCAATTTCGGATTTGCCTCGTGAATTCAAATCAAATCATTCTGTAACTATGTATATTGATGCAATTAACGGGTCGGATGAAAATGACGGAATGACCGAGCAAACGGCTTTCAAGACGTTAGAAAAATATTTTTCGACCTTTACCCCGTCTAGGCCTAATCAGTGCCGAATTTATAGCGACCTTGAATTTTCTGGTGATTTGAATTTAGCCTATAAAGGCATGAAAATTTTGTTCTTGGGTGTTGGCGCTAGGCATGAAATTAAATTCGTTGAAGACGGAAAAATTCGCTTTAACGGTTCTAGCGAAATGCTGTTTTCTAACATTAAAGTTACAAACAGCAGAAGCAATGCGCTGGCGGCGTTTCAAAGTAACTTAGGCGAGGTCAATGCAGTCTTTTCTAATTGTCAATTAAGCCAAGCTCAAAGCGCAATCGATAGCGGTTCTAACTTATTTTCGGGCAGAACATATATTGTGATGCGGTCCACCATTGTCGAAGATGAAATGCGCGGGTTTATTCATTCCAATGCGGATGCAAATGACAACACTTTTCGCCCGGCAATCGGTTCAAGCGAAGCAACTCTATAAAGGATTAATGATATGAGAACGATTTATTATAATGGGACTTCACATGGCGAATGGGAAGATAAAGAATTGCCGCAGCTTGCGACACATCTAGGCGTAACAGTCGAAGAGTTAAACATTTCAAGTCAAGCCGAAGATGTGAAGAAAAAAACAAAGCAAGGCATTGAACGCCGTGTAGACCGTGAAGTCGGTAACCAACGAAAAATTACAGGTATCGTTGCAGATTGTTCTTTGTTGTCGGTTGTTAGTTGCGCGGTGTTATTGGCAACATTGCCTGAAAATCAGTTTGATCGTGTACAAGTCATGCTTGATGGTATTTTAGGTGAAGATGCGACACAAAAAATGGTTGCACTAGCTGGCAAATTTGAACGCGGAGAAATCGTTGCACCTACTCAAATAAAGGGCATGGATAGCGTTTTAATTGACGCGGAAGCTTGCGCCAGTTCAATGACTAATATTTTGCGTGATATTATCCCGAATAAAGAACGGCAAGATGATAATAAGCCCCTACAGCGTTAGAGGTTTTGTGGCTAACCGCTGGCCGAATTTTTCGGCCAGCGAGTTTACTTGTAAGCATTGCGGCGAATACTATCACGACGAATATTTTTTAGACGCTTTGCAGGGGTTACGGTCTGCTATCGCAAGGCCGTTAAATATCAATAGCGGGCACCGTTGCGAGATATATAACGCGGATATAGGCGGCGCTCCGTTGTCAGGGCATTTACGGCTTGCGGTTGATTTGGATTTGCGCGGGCATGACAGAAAAAATCTAGCTGGCGCGGCGCGTCAATTCGGCTTTACGGGTTTTGGATATTATCAAACTTTTTTACATTTAGACCAAGGCCGATTGCGTGAATGGTACGGCGGCAAAATATCGGAGAAAATATGGCAGTTTTAGAAGCAATAACGGGGTTCGCAATGTCAACCGTTGGCGGCGGGCTTTTTGGTTATATAGCAAGCGCGGCTAATCGGTTAATTGGTATTAAAGAAGCTAAGATTAAATTTGACCAAGACAAACAGCGGGCCGAATGGACACGCTCAGATAAAGCGCAAGAGCGCCAGCATATCGCCAATATGCACAAGCTGAACGCAGAGAACCGCAAGGCGGAAACAGAGCAAGAAATAAGGCTCATAGAGAGGCGTTTCGACGGTGAGGCGCGTATTGCTTCACATAAAGACCAAACGGCGCTGGCGCTTAACCCACAGGGCGAACAATGGACAATAAACCTTCTAAGATTGGTTAGGCCTATACTTACTCTTTATTTTGCGATTTGCGCATTGATTATTTTTATAATGATTAAAGACGTAAATATTCGGTCCGAGGTTGTCATGCAGTTGTTATATCTGGCGGGTATGTCTTGCGGGTGGTGGTTTGGTGATGCGGCAAAACGGACAAAGCCTAATGCATAATTACGCGGCGTCATTATTTTATATCGTTCTGTCTTGGTTCATTGGTCTAAGTTATTCGGCGGCGTGGGAAGTTGGCGTTAAATGCGGCGCGGCTATGACGTTCTTTTTGGCGTCCGTGCACATGGTCTTAAAAATTCGCGGGCAAATGCTGGATAACAAATTAAAAAACATGGAAATTGCAAAGGAGTAATCATGGCAAATTTTAAAACAAAAGACGGTAAAACGGTCAAATTCAAATCAGGCTCAGGCCGTAAAAAGAAAAGCGGGCTAAGCGCCGCAGATAGGCGCAAGCTATCTAAGGCGGCCAAAGCGCGGCCACGTCACACGCGCGGCAAGAAAAAAGGCCAATTCAAATAAAAGTAAGACGGTGAATTAAGTACCCCGTAATTAATGTTTGGTAGTTCATTGACTTTTTGCCCGTCTTTATGGCGGGCTTTTTTGTGAGCGGGTGATCTCGCTTATGCGGGCTTCTGATAGTCCAAAACGCCGCGCTATATCTTTGTTCTTTATCTTTCGAAGCTTCATTTTTTTTATTAGCGCGTTGCGCTGAGCGCGGCGTTCTCGCCTTAAAACGGTCTGGCAGTTCATCAAAATTTCAGCGGCGGGCAAATAATCTAGGCTAAAACGGTTACATATTTTGCGACATTCGGACGCAGTAAGGTCGGGGAAATTAGGGTGTTTTTTGATGTAAGACAGGGCGCGGGCAGTGGGTGAAATGTCGTGTTTTCCGATGCCGTAATAATTGCGCCTATCTTCTAAAATATTGGCTTGGACTTCGAAGCCGTCAGCCATTTGGCGCAATAACTTTGCAGTCTCAAGAAGCGCCGTTTTCGAACGAATATCACCTAAGTATATTTGCATTTATATCGCCCCCGCGCGGCTAATAAGGGGCGGGCGTTTAAATATCTTAAACAGTAGTCTTTTAATCTTCGTTTTAATTCGGTCAAAAATCGTATAATGTTTATTA
>JALZUE010000164.1 GCA_023301705.1 Alteromonadaceae bacterium
GCTATATCTTTTTGACCTTCAACACCAATTTTCATGCCTGAAAAACGTGAAGTCTGGCTTTTTGTATGATACAGCCTATCCCAAAAGCTGAAAATTGTACCGTAGTTAGAGTCCGTGTCTGCGCGTAAAGCGTGGTGATGCACCCAATGTATAGAGGGGGTCACAATAAAATATGAAAGGTATTTTTCAAATTTAGCAGGTAGTTTCATATTAGAATGATGAAATAAGGTAAATATAAGAACCAAGGTTTCAAAAATCAAGATGGAAGTGAAGGGGATAGCAAAAGCAATGACCACTATGCCTCTAGCAAAGGATGCAAGCGCGATCTCTCCAAAGTGAAATCTTATAGCACTGGAGCTGTCTAAATATTCATCTAAGTGATGAACGGCGTGAAAACGCCACAAGAGCTGACTTTGATGGATAGTTCTGTGCCACCAAAATAGAATTAAGTCTAACAAGAGAATATCAAGTATAAGGCCTAGGGTGTTTTGTAGATATGAGGGGCGTATCCACAGATTAACTGTTGAAGCGTAGTAAGTAATTGGGAGATTAATTAAGAGTGATAAAGCTATATTGATGGGCCAAAAAGTTAAATTTTTAAGCAGTCTTTTGATCTTGGCGTGTGTTTTTTCTTTTGAATATACGTATTCAAATAGGAATATTATCAAAAAGCTTGTAATCACAATAATTGCTTTGTAGTGGATAATTGTATCGATAATAGATACCTGATTTAGCAATTAAACGTTTTATTTGTGTGCGTTACGTAAGTGATTTAGCAGGGCGTCGACCTTTCCACCACCGCGTTGAATAACAGAAGCAAAGTCTGAACGTTGAGTCAACGCCATGCTAACGCCTGCTACAATCACGTCAACAACGCGGTAAGTTCCATCTGCTTGGTAGCGTACACGCCAGTCAATGTTTACCACGCTGTTATTATTTGGCATTGAAGAATTAACAATAAAGTCTCGTGCGCCGTCTACTCTTGCAGTACCAACCTGTAAAACTTGTCCTTGGTATGACTCAAAACGTCCTGCATAGATATGAACAATCATATTCTCAAAAAGTGCTATATATTCTGTTTTTTGAGCATCTGTCGCAGTCTTCCAATAGCGTCCCAATGAAAAGCGTGCCATGGTTTTAACATCAAAATGCCCTGTCAGAAGCTCACGAAATGCAGCTATTTTTTGATCTGGGGTCGTATTCTTTTGAGAAAGAAACTGCATTGTTTCTTGTGTGCACCATTGAACAAAGTTTTGCGCCGCTTGTTCGGTTTGTGCAGCCTGAGCCAATGCAGGCTGGTTAGTTGCTTGCGCAGCAGTTCCAAGAGATAAAATGCAGAGCGCAATCAGTATATGTAATTTATATTTTGTCTTCATGATGTCTTCTTTTCTTCAGTTTTTAAAAGTCTTCGTCGTCATAATCTGGAATAGATGGTGGTGTTGCTTTTGTTGGGTCTTCATCATTTACCATACTTTGACGTTGTTGCTCATAGGCACTTCGTAGGGTTGCATAGAAATCAAAAGATCCTTCTTCTAAGCTTTTAATAGGGTCAAGAAGAGCCTCTCGAGTGTCTAATGCCTCTAAACCTAAGCGCCCATAATACCAACCTTCTTTATCTGTATTAACCAAATATCTATTGAGGGGGTCAACGTAGGAATCAATAAAAAATCCAGTATGATCACCAATAGTACCAGGGCCAATCAATGGTAAAACTAAATAAGGTGTGTCATTTAACCCCCAAACTCTTAATGTTTGGCCAAAATCTTCATATTCATATGGCATACCAAAAGATTTTGCGACATCGAAAAGTCCACCAACGCCAACAGTAGTATTAATAAGCATACGTCCTGTATCGCTCACTGTTCCGTCCAAGTCTCCTTGCAGAAGCTGATTGGCAATATTGATAGGGCTGTGAATATTTCTAATAAAATTGCGTACTCCAGTTCGTGCTGGGGCAGGGATAGCAAGACGATATCCTTTGGCGATGGGAACTAAAGCATAATTATCTACGACACCGTTAAAGGAAAAAATCGCTCGGTTCATTGGTTCTAAAGGATCATTGATGCCTGTCTCGCTTGAGGCGCACGAGGCGCAAAATAAACTTAAAACGGTTATAAATAACATTTTAGGGGTATGGGTCATTTTAAGATATTTTCTATTTTAATGTTTTTAATATTCTTCAGTACAGGCTATACCTATTTTATAGGTGATTACAGAATGATTGTTCACTTATAGCAAGTAAACAATAATAAACAAGTGCTTTCGGTCAGAGACAATTGAAAAAGAAGGATATAATATTATGAATACGTTACTTAGTAGAGGAATGGTTGTTATTTTAGGTGGTTTATTGTTGGTGTTTGCTGCCCCATTAAAGGTGCAAGCACAGGAATTAAGGTTTGAGTCTGTTTCACAAGCCGAATCTGAAGCATTTGCAGTTGCTCTGGAAGGCTATGACGTTATCAGCTATTTTAATTCTCCTAGCCCTGAAAAAGGCAATAAAGATTATCAAGCTGTTTATTTAGGCAAACGTTATTTATTTATTAACTCTGAAAATCAAAAGAAATTTGCGGCGGATCCAGAAGAATACTTGCCTGAATTTGAAGAGTATTGTGGTTGTGCACTATCTGAAAATAAGCGCGTAAATGCTGATCCAGAGGTTTTTAAAATCGTTGATGGTAACCTCGTATTTTTTGAAGACAAAAAGGCGCTTTCTAAATGGAACAAAAATGAAGAAGAACGCTATGCAAAAGCGCAAAAATTTTGGAAGTATGAGAGTGAGTATAATGCCAATAATCGTTTGAAAAATGACACTAGAGTTAAATTGTTTTCTTTTTAAAACACCAATAGAAGAAAGTTTACTATGGATAAATTAACATTTACAGGTGGCGGTGGTGAAAAGCTTGCCGCAAGATTTGACGAGCCTGAGGGTGACATTCGTGCCTATGCACTTTTCGCACATTGCTTTACTTGTACAAAAGATATTTTCGCAGCTGCTCGTATTGCCAAAACATTAAAAGAGCGCGGTATTGCGGTCGTTCGTTTTGATTTTACAGGGATAGGGGCAAGTGAAGGCGACTTTGCAAATACAAATTTTTCATCAAATGTTGGAGATCTTGTTGCGGTGGCAAATCATATGCGGAATGAAATGCAAGCGCCTTCTATCATAATAGGACATTCTTTGGGTGGGTCAGCGGTTTTGGCCGCGGCCAAGGATATACCAGAGGCTAAAGCCGTTGTCACATTAGGATCTCCAGCTGATGTAACGCATGTGGCGCATAACTTTCAAAGTGCCCATGATGAGATTTTGGCAAAAGGTGAAGCCGAAGTGTGCTTAGCTGGCCGACCATTTAGAATTAAAAAACAATTTATTGACGACCTTGCAAGCGTAAAACTTGAAGCGCATGTCCATGAGCTAGGTAAGGCATTGCTTGTTATGCATGCACCTTTAGACCAAACGGTTAGT
>JALZUE010000165.1 GCA_023301705.1 Alteromonadaceae bacterium
CGCTGGCTGGGAAGTAGTTAAAGTTATTTGGGGTTCTTACTGGGATGCACTAATTGCCCGTGATACGTCAGGTAAACTTTTACAACTGATGAGCGAAACAGTTGATGGTGAATACCAAAACTGTAAAGCAAAAGGCGGTAAGTACACGCGTGAAAACTTCTTTAACAAGTACCCTGAAACAGCAGCATTAGTTGCTAACATGTCTGATGAAGACATTTACCGTTTAAACCGCGGTGGTCATGATCCAGTTAAAGTATTCGCTGCATACCAAAAAGCAATGGAGACTAAAGGTCGTCCTACTGTTATTCTTGCTAAAACAGTTAAAGGTTTTGGTTTAGGAGCATCAGGTGAAGCATTAAATATTGCACATAATGTTAAGAAAATGGATGTTGATTCAATTAAACAATACCGTGATCGTTTTAACATTCCTGTTGCTGATGCTGATATTGCTGAATTACCTTACTTCAAATTTGCTGAAGACAGTGTTGAATACAAGTACATGAAAGAGCGTCGTGAAGCCTTAGGTGGTTCATTACCTCAACGCCGTGTGCAAGCTGAAGAACAATTAGAAATGCCTGAATTAAAAGCATTTGATGCAATATTGAAAGGTTCTGGTGAGCGTGAAGTGTCATCTACAATGACATTTGTTCGTGTATTAAATGCGGTACTTAAAGATAAGAAAATTGGTAAGCGTGTTGTTCCAATTATTCCTGATGAAGCACGTACTTTCGGTATGGAAGGTTTATTCCGTCAAGTAGGCATTTATGCAAATGAAGGACAAAAATATGTTCCTCAAGATGCAGACCAAGTAGCTTACTACCGAGAAGATAAAAAAGGCCAAGTATTACAAGAAGGCATTAACGAATTAGGTGCTATGGCATCTTGGGTTGCTGCTGGTACGTCTTACTCTACTTGTAACGCAACAACTATTCCGTTTTACATCTACTACTCAATGTTTGGTTTCCAACGTGTTGGTGATTTAGCATGGGCAGCGGGCGATAGCCAAGCACGTGGTTTCTTGTTAGGTGCTACTGCAGGTCGAACAACGCTTAATGGTGAAGGTTTACAACATCAAGATGGTCATTCACATGTTCAAGCGAATTTAATTCCGAACTGTGTAACGTATGATCCAACTTACGGTTATGAAGTTGCTGTTATTGTTCAAGACGGTTTACGTCGTATGTACGGTGAAAACGAAAACGTTTTCTACTACATGACATTAATGAACGAAAACTACCAACACCCAGCAATGCCTACAGGCGCTGAAGGTGAGCAAGTTGCTAAAGATATCATTAAAGGTATTTACAAGCTTGAACGTGTTGAAGCGAAAAAAGCAGCAGCTAATGTTCAATTAATGGGTTCAGGTACTATCTTAAATGAAGTACGTAAAGCGGCTCAAATTTTAAGTGATGATTACAACGTTTCTTCTGATGTTTACTCAGTAACATCTTTTAACGAGTTAGCTCGTGAAGGTCAAGAAGTTGCACGTTGGAACATGCTTAACCCTGAAGCTGAAGCAAAATCTGCTCACATTAGCTCTATCATTACTAAAGATGCTGGTCCTGCAATTGCTGCAACTGATTACATTAAAGGTTACTCAGATCAAGTACGTGCATTCATTGAAACTGAATACCGTTGTTTAGGTACTGATGGTTTTGGTCGTAGTGATAGCCGTGCTAACTTACGTACTCACTTTGAAGTAAATGCAGCATATGTTGTAGTAGCTTCATTATACGAATTAGCTAACCGTGGCGAAGTTGAACGTAAAGTTGTTACTGAAGCGATTAAACGCTTTAACATTGATACGAACAAACTTAACCCACTTTACGCTTAATTAGCGGCTAGATAAGGAATCTTAAGAGATGTCTGATATTCAAAAAATTCTAGTGCCTGATGTTGGCGGCGACGAAGTTGAAGTTATTGAAATTTGTTTTTCAGTAGGTGAAAGCGTTGATGCAGAAGACGGTATAGTAACAGTAGAAACTGATAAAGCTTCTATGGATATTCCAGCGCCAATGGCTGGTGAATTAACTGCAATTATGGTTGCAGTTGGTGACAAAATTAAAGAAGGCGATGTGATTGCTGAAATTCAAGCGGCTGGTGCAAGTGCACCTGCTGTTGAAGCAGCACCAGCGCCTGTAGCTGAAACACCTGCACCAGTAGTTGAAGCGGCACCAGCTGCTGCACCTGTTGCAGCAGCATCAAGTGAATTAATTGATGTAGCTGTACCTGATATTGGTGAAGATGGCGAAGTTGATATTATTGACGTACTTGTTGCTGTTGGTGATGTAATTGAAGCGGAAGACGGTTTAATTACATTAGAAACTGATAAAGCAACAATGGACGTACCTTCAACGCACGGCGGCACAGTTAAAGAAATTTACGTTTCAAACGGTGATAAAGTTAAGCAAGGTTCACTTGTGATTAAACTTGAAACTGCCAGTGAAGCACCAGCGGCTGCTCCAGCTGTTGAAGCTCCTGCTGCGGCTCCTGTTGCAGAAGTTGCTGCAGCGCCAGTAGCTGCACCTGCAACGGTTAGTGTTGCAATTGAAGTGGTTGAAGTAGCTGTACCAGATATTGGTGAAGACGGTGAAGTTGACGTAATTGACGTACTTGTTGCTGTTGGTGATGAAATCGAAGAAGAAGACGGTTTAATTACATTAGAAACAGATAAAGCAACAATGGACGTACCTTCTACTCATGCTGGTACTGTTGAAGCGGTATTTATTTCAACGGGTGACAAAGTTAAGCAAGGCACTGTTGTTATTAAGTTAAAAACTAAAGGTGGTGAAGTTGCCGCTCCTGCAGCAGCTGCTCCGGCACCAGCTCCAGTGGCAGCAGCTGCTCCGGCACCAGCTCCTGCGAAAGCAGCACCTGTACCAGTAAGTGATTTTAAAGCAACTGGTGTTGTTTATACGTCACCTTCAATTCGCCGTTTAGCACGCGAATTTGGTGTTGATTTAACATTAGTTAAAGGTTCAGGCCGTAAAGGACGTATTCTTAAAGAAGACGTGCAAGCATTTGTTAAAACCGAATTAGCAAAACCTAAAGCAGCAGCTGGCGGTAGTGCAATTGTTGGTGATAATGTATTACAAATTGTACCTGTTAAACCTGTAGACTTTAGCAAGTTTGGCGAAGTTGAAGAGAAGCCATTAGGCCGTATTCAAAAGATTTCTGGTCCATTCTTACACCGTAACTGGGCAACTATCCCTCATGTTACACAGTTTGATGAAGCTGATATCACTGATATTGAAGACTTCCGTAAAGAACAAAACGCTTACCATGCGAAAAAGAAAACAGGCTTAAAAATTACGCCACTTGTTTTCGTTATGAAAGCAGTTGCTAGAGCGTTAGAAAAGTACCCGAACATGAATTCTTCATTATCTGAAGATGGTGCTAGCTTAATTCTTAAGAAATACATCAATATTGGTATCGCTGTAGCGACACCAGGTGGCTTAGTTGTTCCAGTGATTAAAGACGTGAACAAAAAAGGCATTGAAGAATTATCTCAAGAGCTAATCGTTATTTCTGGTAAAGCACGTGACGGCAAGCTTAAGGCTACTGACATGCAAGGCGGTACGTTCACTATTTCAAGTTTAGGTGGCATTGGTGGTACAGCGTTTACTCCAATCGTAAATGCACCTGAAGTTGGTATTTTAGGTGTGTCTAAATCAGACATTAAACCTAAGTGGAACGGTACAGAGTTTTTACCTCGCTTAATGGTTCCATTAAGTTTGTCGTACGATCACCGAGTGATTGACGGCGCTGAAGGTGCTGCTTTCTCAACTGAAATTGCAAACAACTTAACTGATTTACGTCGTTTAGTATTGTAGTAAAGCCAGCGACGTTATTAATGAATAACGTCGCTAAAACGTATTTTTAATTAGGTAGACAAGCTATTTAATTAAAATTTAACACATAAAAAATACGCTAAAAATGAGCATTTTTAGTGAATAATTAGAGGTTAACATGAGTAAAGATATTAAAACTCAAGTAGTCGTTTTAGGCGCAGGCCCTGGCGGTTACTCAGCAGCATTTCGTGCAGCAGATTTAGGTTTAGACGTAGTATTAGTAGAAAGCCGTGAAACACTTGGTGGTGTTTGTTTGAATGTTGGTTGTATTCCATCTAAAGCATTACTTCACGTTGCTAAAGTAATTGATGACGCAGCTGAAATGGCATCTCACGGTGTAACTTTTGGCAAGCCTGAAATTGATTTAGATAAAATTCGTGGTTGGAAAGAAAGCGTAATTGGCCAGTTAACTGGTGGTTTAGGCGGCATGGCTAAAGCACGTAAAGTAACAACAGTATACGGTTACGGTAAATTCACTTCAGATAAAACAATTGTTGTTGAAGGTGCTGAAGGCCCAACAACAATTACGTTTGATAACGCGATTATTGCTGCTGGTTCATCTGTAGTTGATTTACCGTTTATTCCTACTGAAGACCCACGTGTTATCGATTCTACAGGTGCTTTAGAACTTAAAGACGTTCCTGAAGAAATGTTAGTACTTGGTGGCGGTATCATTGGTTTAGAAATGGGTACTGTATACAACTCGTTAGGTTCTAACGTTTCTGTTGTTGAGTTCGCTGACCAATTAGTACCTGCAGCTGATGCTGATATTGTTAAAGTTTACACTAACTATAACAAGAAAAAATTCAACATCATGTTATCTACAAAAGTAGTAGCAGTTGATGCAAAAGATGACGGTTTATACGTGACTTTTGAAGGTAAAAACGCGCCAGAAGGTCAAGTTCGTTACGACAAGATTTTAGTTGCTGTTGGCCGTAAGCCAAACGGTAAATTAATTGACGCTGAAAAAGCAGGTGTTAACGTAGATGAGCGTGGCTTCATTAATGTTTCTAACGAATTACGTACTAACGTTAATCACATTTTCGCTATTGGCGATGTTGTTGGTCAACCTATGCTTGCGCATAAAGCCGTTCATGAAGCGCATTGTGCAGCTGAAGTGATTTCTGGCAAGAAACACGTATTTGATCCTCGTTGTATTCCTTCAATTGCTTACACTGATCCAGAAATGGCTTGGGTTGGTTTGACTGAACGCGAAGCAAAAGAAGAAGGCATTAAAGTTGAAGTTGCTAACTTCCCATGGGCTGCTTCTGGTCGTGCTATTGCTTCTGCGCGTACTGAAGGTAAAACGAAGATGATCTTCGAAAAAGATACTGGCCGTGTATTAGGTGGCGCTATTGTTGGTATTAACGCTGGTGAAATGCTTGGTGAAGTATGTTTAGCTGTTGAGATGGGCGCTGATGCTGAAGATTTAGCATTAACAATTCATGCTCACCCAACATTAAACGAATCAATTGGTTTAGCTGCTGAAATTTTTGAAGGCTCAATCACTGATTTACCAAATGCAAAAGCTGTTAAAAAGAAAAAGTAAGTTAATTCCTTATTTTTAATACTTTTTAAGTTTACGAAAGCCAACATGTTATGTGTTGGCTTTTTTTATATCTGTTTGTTTCGTTATTAATTAAAAGTCATGAATGACAAAACTCGTTGACTCGAGTTCAGGTTAAAAAGTATTCATTGCTTTTGCTAAGGGTAATAAGTTATAAAAGATGAAATTTAATTGCTAAATTTACTTTCTTATATAGTTATATAACACCTAACGTTTAAGGATTTTTATGTTTACAGGTAACAAATTAATTAAAGTTTTATGTTTAATTGCCGCAAGCTTCAGCTTTTCAGCTTTTGCGTTAGATGATGCAGTGAATACTGGACGCTTTAATAATACAGCGATTGATGGCTATGACACTGTGGCTTATTTCACTGAAAATAAAGCGGTTGAAGGTGATGAAGACTTTCAAGTAACATGGCATGGTGCTGTTTGGCATTTTTCAAGTGCAGAGAATAAGGCATTGTTTGAGTCTAACCCGTTAAAATATGCGCCACAATATGGCGGCTGGTGTGCTTATGCGATGGCGAGTGAAGGCGATACTTACCGTATAGAGCCTGATATTTTTGATATTAAAGATGGCAAGCTTTACTTAAATTATAGTAAAGGCGTGCAAAAGAAGTGGCATGCAAAACAAGCAGAGTATATTACTGATGCAGATAAGTTCTACCCTGTTTCAACAGATGTTAAAAGCTTTAACTAGTACAATTTAACTAGTACAGTTTA
>JALZUE010000166.1 GCA_023301705.1 Alteromonadaceae bacterium
AAGCCATTGTTGATGCATTAGCAGTGTAAGCTTTATCTTTTAACGTCTTAGTTGACACTTAGCAGTTAACACTTAACTCTCAAAATTGAACAGTAAAACTCAATTTATAGTTGTTATAAGCGCATTTTTGGCTGTAAACAACAGACTTATCAATAAGTATTTTATCCCAAAGGAACAGTATGTCAGGTTTAACCACTAAGCAGAAAAAAGCACGTAAGAAAAAGTCAGCTCAAAAGAAATTAATTGCACAACAAAATAAAGCAAACCAAGTTGAAAATGGAAATCAGCCATTAGATGAATTTCAAGTAGCGGCTAAACGTGTAAGTGCAGAAACTGACGTTACACCAAACTACAACACATTAATATTAGCGTTTTCTGGCACTATGGTGCAGTGGAATACCCTTATTTTAAAGACACATAACGAATTTGGTTATGCGTTTGAATATGAAGATTTAATTGAAAGTATTATTGAAAAAATAATAGAAGATACACCTGAAACAGAAACAGTATTTGATGGTGATAAAGAATTAAACGACATTGTGAATGTATTAAAAGCGAGTCACCCAAGCACATACGTTGATATGATGACCGTGGTTGTAAAGCAAGCTACTGCCTACTGGAATGGCGACCTAGAAAAAGATAATTTACTAAACTATTGTACATAGAAGTACTTCTCTTAAGTATTTGCCATAAGTTCAAATCTAAACAATTAGAGTTAAAATAAACAGTAGCGTAATTAACCTCAGTATTTTGCTTAATTACGCTATAACTCAACGATTAACCTGCGCCGTATAACTTTTTAAAGTTAGCTAAATTCCAGCCAATCATCACTTCATTACCTATTTTTAATGCAGGTACAGAACGAGCGCCTATGGCATCAAGCTCTTTTCTACCTCGCTGCATTCTTGCATTGGTTAGTCGATATTTAATGCCGTTGTCATCTAGGTATTTTTGAGCCTCGCGGCAATGTGGGCATTTATCTGAAATATATAAAACAACGCGTTTCATGGTAAACCTTATAAACCATCTGATTAGTTTTCATTTTACTAAAGTCTTTTAACAAAACAAAGTTGAATTCACTGTTCGTTAAGTGCAATCACTTATATAGCTTGTAATTATACAAACATATTAGACAGTAAAATAACGTAAATATTTGGCTAATTCATAAAATAACAGTCATAAAAAAAGCCAGATAGATTATCTGGCTTTTTAATATAACAATTGTTACTTACGTTAAAATAACGTTTGTTAAGCGAGTATACTAGCTTTCTTTGTCAGCCACTTTTTTCTTCGCAGCTGGCTTCTTTTTAGCGGCAGGTTTTTTCTTTGCCGCAGGCTTTTTCTTCGCTTTAGGTTTTGGTATTTCTTCAACCCATTTGTTATCAACGTATTTGGCATTCCAACCAGTCGCTTTGCCTTCAACCTCAGTCATTACATACTGCTCTTTGGTTTTACGGCTATAACGCACTACGGATAGGTTACCTTTATTGTCTTCTTCTGGTGCGTCAGCTAAGTAATAAAACTTAGATGATATACGGTCTCTAAAGCGTTTTAATTCTGCAACTTTAGGGGCACGCGTTTCACGAGATTTAGGAAATGTGTGTGCAGCTAAGAATATACCTGCTGCGCCATCACGCAATACAAAATGCGCCTCTGACTTTTCACATTCTAGTTCAGGTAACTGAACTGGATCTTCTTTTGGTGGCGCTGCTTCACCGTTTGCTAATAACTTACGTGTGTTTTTACATTCGCTATTAGTACAATCAAAGTACTTACCAAAACGGCCTGATTTAAGCTCCATTTCAGATTCACAACGGTCACATTCTAAAATAGGGCCATCGTAACCTTTAATTTTAAAGTTACCTTTTTCAAGCTTCACACCATCACATTGTGGGTTATTACCACACACATGTAACTTACGCGTTTCGTCAATTAGGTAGCTGTCCATTGCGGTGCCACATTTATCACAGCGTTCCATGGCACGTAGTGCTTCAGTTTCTTGGTCTTCAGCCAATACACTTACCGCTTCTTCACCCGGAATTAAGTTCATGGTTTGCGTACAACGTTCTTTCGGTGGTAAGGCATAACCAGAACACCCTAAAAACACACCTGTTGAGGCAGTACGAATACCCATTTTTCGATCACACGTTGGGCAGTCTATGTCTGTTGCAACAATTTCATTACTTGGCATACCACCTTCTTCAACAGGTGAATCAGCTAATGCTAAGCGTTTACTGAAATTACCGTAGAAAGTATCAAGTACGTCTTTCCAATCTGTATCACCTTCTGCAACTTCATCTAATGAGTTTTCCATGTTGGTGGTATAGTCATAACTCATTAGTTTAGGGAAACTAGTTGATAGACTGTCAGTAACAATTTCACCCATTTTTTCAGCGTAGAAACGTTTTTTATCTAAACGCACATAACCACGGTCTTGTATGGTTGAAATAATTGACGCATACGTTGATGGGCGGCCAATAGAGCGTTTTTCTAACTCTTTTACTAGTGATGCTTCACCGAAGCGTGCAATAGGCTTAGTAAAGTGCTGTGCAGGCGCTAGTGATTTAAGTGCTAAGGTATCACCCACGCTTAAATCAGGTAAATGAGTATCGTCTTTTAATAATTGCGGGTGAACACGCGTCCAACCGTCGAATTTCATGACTCGACCTTTGGCTTTTAAATTAAAGTCTGCAGCATTTACTGTTAATGTTGAAACATCGTAACGAGCAGCTGTCATTTGACATGCAACAAATTGACGCCAAATTAATTCATATAATTTACGGCTGTCTGGTTCCATTTTCTCTAAAAACGCAGCTTCAAGTTTCACATCAGACGGACGAATTGCCTCATGCGCTTCTTGTGCATTACCTTTACTACCGTATATTTTTGCTTTTTCAGGTAAGTAGCTGTCACCAAAGTTTTTGCTAATGTATTCACGACACATTGCAACGGCGTCTTGGCTTAAGTTGGTTGAGTCAGTACGCATATAGGTAATATGCCCTGCTTCATATAAACGCTGTGCTAAGCCCATAGTACGCTTTACGCCAAAGCCAAGCTTAGTACTTGCCGCTTGTTGCAGTGTTGATGTTATAAATGGTGCAGAAGGAGTACTTTTTGAAGGTCTGTCTTCACGCTTACTAACGGTGTAGGTTGCTTTTTCTAAGCTAGCCACCGCTTGCATTGCGTCGGTTTCATTTGTAGGTTTAAATGCTTTACCATTTTCATGCGTAACATCAAGTGTTAGTGGCGTCGCATCGGCTGATTCAGTATCAGCGCTAATATCCCAATACTCTTCAGGTACAAAGGCTTTAATTTCACGTTCGCGTTCTACCACTAATTTAACAGCAACCGATTGAACTCGACCAGCAGATAATCCACGAGCCACTTTTTTCCAAAGTAATGGGCTTACCATGAAACCCACAACACGGTCTAAAAACCGACGTGCTTGCTGAGCATTAACACCTGGAATACTTAACTCGCCAGGTGTAGAGAATGCTTGTTGAATAGCGTTTTGTGTTATTTCGTTAAAAACTACACGTTTGTATTTGTCGTCACTGCCACCAATAATTTCTTTTAGGTGCCATGCAATTGCCTCTCCCTCTCTATCCAAATCGGTTGCGAGATAGATAGTGTCGGCATTTTCCGCTAATTTTTTTAATTCATTAACTACTTTTTCTTTACCCGGAAGTACATGGTATTCAGCTTTCCAGTTGTTTTCTGGATCAATACCCATTCGGTTAACTAATGCTTGTTTGTCACGCTTTTGTTTGTAACGCGCTTTTACCGCTGGTGACATTTTTCGTACTTCTGCAGGAGGCTTAGCCGCAACTTTTTTACCTGTACTGCTGGTAGGTAAGTCACGTACATGTCCAACACTCGACTTAACTATAAAATCTTTACCAAGATATTTATTAATAGTTTTTGCTTTTGCCGGTGACTCTACTATTACTAGAGATTTTGCCATAGTTGTTTTATTTCCTAATGAAAATAGTTATGTACCATACAATAATTGATGAAATGCTTAGCGATAATGGTGCTGAGCAGTGCTTTCATATTTGCTGTATGAAAAAAGTGTAAAAATGATACATAAATGTTAATTAGCATAATGTAGTTATTACATATATCTGTAAATGCTTAATGAAACAAGACATTATTTTAGTAACGCTGTGAAAAGCAACAATTTTAAAAATTTATACGTAATTTCCGACATCATAGTCGACTTTACTTATAAAATTAATAGCGGATGAAAACTTTTTTACAAGTAATAAGAGAAAAAACCTGTAAATACAGAATAAAAACGAATAATAAAAAAAGAAAAAAATACCGCTAACTTATTAATAAGAAAGCGGTATTTAAAACTATACGAACATATTAACCTTCATTGTGAAGATCAATAATAGATTCATCATTTTTATCTGATAACTCTTTAGTTTGATTGTTTCTTTTCGCGTCTAACTGCTCAAGGTAGTCTTGGTTAATATCGTTTGTGATATATTCACCATTGAAAACTGAGGTTTCAAAACGTTTAATTTCAGGGTTAGCCTTGCTTACTGCAGCTTCTAAATCTTCAATTGATTGATAAATTAATTTGTCAGCACCAATCATTTCACAAATGTCGTCTAATTCACGGCCATGTGCAATTAATTCGTTCGGGCTTGGCATGTCTATACCATACACGTTCGGGAAGCGTATTTCTGGCGCCGCTGACGCGAAATATACTTTTTTAGCACCCGATGCTCTAGCCATTTCAATGATTTGCTCTGACGTTGTACCACGTACAATTGAGTCATCAACAAGTAATACGTTTTTACCTTTAAACTCTGCACCAATGGCATTAAGTTTACGGCGTACAGATTTTTTACGCTGCTCTTGGCCTGGCATAATAAAAGTACGACCAATATAACGGTTCTTAACAAACCCTTGTCGGTAAGGAATATCTAAGTGATTCGCAATTTGTAATGCAATATCACATGATGTTTCTGGAATAGGGATAATTACATCAATGTCTTCATCAGCCCATTCGCGTGATATTTTTTCAGCAAGTTTATTACCCATTTCAACACGTGAAGCATAAACAGAAATTTTATCAATAGTTGAATCAGGGCGTGCAAAGTATACGAATTCAAAAATACATGGGCTAAATGCAGGGTTTTCAGCACATTGTTGGCTGTGTAATGAGCCGTCTTCACCAAAGAAAATTGCTTCACCTGGGGCTATGTCTCGTACAAACTCAAAATCACATGCATCTAATGCTACAGATTCAGAAGCAACCATGTATTCAACGCCTGTTTGTGTTTCTCGCTTACCAAACACTAGCGGGCGAATACCATTAGGATCACGAAATGCTAACATGCCGTGGCCAATAATTAATGAAACAGCAGCGTAACCGCCTCGACAATGTTTATGTACATTGGTCACAGCAGTAAATATATCGTCAGCTTTCAACTCTAACGAATGGGTTTGCTGTAATTCATACCCTAAAATATTCATTAATACTTCAGAGTCAGACGTTGTATTTACATGACGACGTGCTGTATTAAATAGCCACTGTTGTAGCTCAGCAGTATTTGTTAGGTTACCGTTATGTGCTAAAGAAATACCGTATGGCGCACCCGTATAGAATGGTTGTGCTTCTGATGAACTAGAAGAGCCTGCCGTAGGGTAACGTACATGGCCAATACCAACATTACCTTGTAAACGTAACATGTGGCGTGTATGAAATACGTCTTTCACTAAGCCATTATCTTTACGTAAACGAAACGTGTTGTCGTTAATGGTAACAATACCAGCAGCGTCTTGACCACGATGCTGAAGAACTGTTAATCCATCATAAATTAATTGACCAACAGGTGTTTGACCAATAATACCAACAATACCACACATGAAATTATCTCCGCCTAAGCTAAGTTAGGATAAAAAACTAGATGATTGTTTGAGATACTCAAAAAACCACTCAATAACTAATGTAAATTCGGGAATTAACTGAGACGACTGCCACCACGCTAAACTACTTGCTGACGTGAAAGCATCCATAAAAAACAATAACGCACTTGTAATTAATACGCCTCGTAATGCTCCGAAAACTAAACCTAAAACACGATCGGTGCCCGACAAACCTGTTTTTGTCACTAACTGCCCAATAAGGTAGTTAATTAAAGCGCCTAAAATTAATGTTGTAATAAATAAAATGGTAACAGCAGCTGCATTACGTATAAATTGATCTGAAATATTAGTTAATAATGAGGCTAATTGAATGTAAAAACTACTGGCGACAAAAAATGCACCTATCCATACTAATAGCGATACAGCTTCTTTAACAAAACCACGTATTAAACTGATTAACGTTGATATGCCTATTACTGCCAAAATGGCATAATCGATCCAAACCATATTAAAAAATTCTCATTATTTAGAGGCGCGCATTCTAACAGAATAGAGAAAACGTTGCCTACTTTTTTGTTCTTATTTCTTAAAGTATGTGCTGATTAATACAGTGTTAATATTTAGAAATTCGCCCGTTAACACCTGTTAACACTTTTAAATCATTAAGTTGTGCTTCAAGCCTACTTTTATTCGTTTCTGGTCCAACATACACTTTAGTCAACGTACCATTTTTGGTTTTTATGGGTTTGGTTTGTACTTTATAATTTTGTTTTTCTAACTTATTCACTAATACATTGACGTTTTTTTCATGACGAAAACTACCTAGTTGAACAACCCACTGCTCAGCTGCTTTAACTTTTTTAACCGTGTGAATATCTTCTTCACTATGAGTGACTGTACTAAGTGTTGTTTGTGACTTTGTAATAATTGGCTTTTCTTTGGTGAGCGTAGTTACTTTGAGCTTGTTTGTTGATTCCGCTTTATTGGTATTTACGTTTTCATTTAGCGTCACTTCTTGAACGCTTTCTGTTTCAGGTACTGGTTTGTTGTAAGGTTGTTCTTCAAATACATCATTCAATGCTTGTTGGTGATCAATACTGCCCTTTGAAATAGAAGCGAAGTTTTCTTCAGGTAGTTTTTTTACTGGCGGTGCAGAAATTACATTAGGCGCGGTGGGTATATCTTCAAAATCTGCTTGATATGCTTGTTTTTTTCCGTCGAGTAAATCAGGTAAAAAAATCACGGCTGCAGCAGCAAAAATTACTGTGCCTACCAACCTATTTTGAAAAGGTGTTGACAAAATCCACTCCTAAATAAATGTAATAATATATTTCAATCTTGTAAAAACCAGTAACTTTAGTGGTTTTAAACAAAGTATTAATCGCTAATGAGCAGCTTTCGTATGGCTGAAACGGTAAAGAACGAGCCAAATACAATCACTAAGTCATTATTTTGTGCATTTAATGTTGCCATTTTATAGGCATCAACCATATTGTCAAAGCAATTAATGTCTTGCTTATTGGCAGGTACATTCGCCGCAATAGTTTGTACTTGCTCTGCCCTTGGCACATCAAGCTGACCAACATACCAATTATTCACCACATCTTTTAATGGTAGCAAACTGTTCTTAATATCTTTATCAGACAACATGGCAACAACTGCATGAATGTTTTTTTCGGGGCGCTGAGCAATTAGTTTAGCTAAGTAACGCGTTGCATGTGGGTTATGCCCTACATCTAACATAACATTAGTACCATTTTCTAATGTAAAAACTTCTGTTCTACCCGGTACTTTTGTTTGTGCTATCCACGCATTTATTTTTTCTGATGTTAATACCGTATTACACTGCACTAACACTTGTATGGCCGTAGCGACATTGTCTTGCGGTATATGAGGATGATTTAAATGACTAAACGAGTGCTTTGACGTATGCCAAGACCAAGTGTTGCCTGAACTTTCTATGCTAAAATCAGTATTACGAAGTAATAGGTTGGCGTTAATGCTGTTTGCATGCGTTAAAATTGATTGCGGACAATTAGTATCACCCACTACGGCACAAGTATTTGAGCGCATAATACCGGCTTTTTCAAAACCTATTTTTTCACGAGTATCACCTAAAAAAGCTTGATGATCTAAATCAATCGCGGTGATAACTGCGATATTAGCATCAATCAAATTCGTTGCGTCAAGACGCCCGCCTAACCCTACTTCTAAAATAATAAAATCTGGTTTTTGAGCCATTAACACTAACAAAGCCGCTAACGTTGTATACTCATAATAGGTTAATGATATATCACCACGGGCAAGCTCTATTTGCTTGAATGCCTCAACAAAGGCATGGTCGTCAACATCTTTTTTATTGATGCGAAGACGTTCATTAAAACGTTCAATATGAGGTGATGAATAAACGGCAACATGGTTACCTTCACTTAATAACGCATTCTCAATAAAAGCACATGTAGTACCTTTACCATTGGTACCTGCAACAGTAATTACATTAGCAAAACTTACGTCAACATTTAACAATTGAGCGACTTTGCCGATTCGGGCTAGGCCTAATTCAATTTCAGTAAAATGTAAATTTTCTAAATAAAAAAGCCACTCATCAAGATTACAACTTGATAAGTGGCTTGATAATGTTTGAGTCATAAGTTTTACGAAGCTACGTTAGCTGGTAAGCCCATTAATTTAGAAATATTACGCGCTAAGGTATCGCGCATTTCACGACGGTCTACAATTAAATCAATTGCACCCTTTTCTAATAAAAACTCACTGCGTTGAAAACCTTCAGGTAATTTTTCACGCACGGTTTGTTCAATAACACGAGGCCCTGCAAAACCAATTAATGCTTTAGGCTCAGCAACATTTAAATCACCAAGCATTGCTAAACTTGCAGATACACCACCCATAGTAGGATCGGTTAATACTGAAATGTACGGTAAACCTTTTTCGCTCATTTTAGCTAATGCAGCACTTGTTTTTGCCATTTGCATTAATGAGAATAATGCTTCTTGCATACGAGCACCACCACTTGCCGAAAAACAAATGAACGGTAAATCATGCTTTAAACAATATTCAACACCCGCAACAAAACGTGCACCTACAACCGAAGCCATAGAACCACCTAAGAATGAAAACTCAAAAGCGGCAACAACCACAGGAATGCCTTGAAGTTGACCTGACATAACTACCAATGCATCTTTTTCATCAGTGTTTTTTTGAGCCGCTGAAATACGGTCTTTGTAACGTTTTGAGTCTTTAAACTTTAAAATATCTTGCGGTTCAAACTCAGCACCTAATTCAACACGTTCAGCTTGATCTAAGAAACCTTCAATACGCTTGCGTGCACTAATACGCATGTGATGATCACATTTAGGACACACTGACATTTGACGTTCAACTTCTGCTTGATATAACACAGAGTCACATGATGCACATTTAAGCCATACGCCTTCTGGAATATTGCGTTTTTGAGTCGATTTTGCTTTTGGGAGAATTTTTTCGATCCAGCTCATAATATATTTTAGCCTGTAGCTTGTAAGAATACGCACGTAAAAGTGAAAAATAAGCGCGTATTTTAGGTCAATTAGGTAATGAAAACAATTTTATCGGCGAATTTAACCATAAAACAACCAGTAATGAATACTAAAAACTGGTCGGCTTTGTTAATAACGCTAATTAATCAGCCAAAAATAATGGCCCCATAGGGTATTTTGGTAAAGGGAATTCTTCTGGGTATTCAACACCAACAAAATACAAACCACCTGAAGGGCCTGTCATTCCAGCTAAACAACGATTTTTTGCCACTAATACGTCGTGAATCCACTCAACAGTTTCTTGTTTTTGACCAACACGAATTAAACTTCCAGCAATATTACGCACCATGTGATGTAAAAAAGCATTACCTTTTACATCAATGATCACATAACCACCTTGGCGGCTAACATTACAATGATATAACGTTCGAACAGGTGAATGTGATTGACAGTGAACCGTTCTAAATGAAGTGAAATCATGTTTACCGACTAATGCTTGCGCAGCATCATGCATAAGCTTTTCATTTAGCGGATGCTGACAAAAACTAACGCCTGAGGCTAAAATAGCAGGCCTTAAACGTGAATTATTAATAATATAGCGGTAACGTCTTGATGTAGCAGAAAAGCGTGCATGAAATTCATCTGACACTGACTGTACCCAACGAACTGCTATGTCTTCGGGTAAGTGGGTATTTACACCTAAAGTCCAGGCAACATCTTTACGTATTTTTGTTGTGTCAAAATGAATGATTTGATTCGTTGCGTTGACACCAGTATCAGTTCTGCCAGCACAAATAACTTCTATTGGCTCATCTGCAATTTTAGACAACGCTTCTTCAAGACGTTGCTGCACACCAATTACATTTTTTTGTCGCTGCCAACCACAATAGTTTTTGCCGTCATATTCAACCGCTAATGCATATCGCATAATTGTCTCCGTAACACGAGTTACCTCAGTAACATTGGCGCGCATTATCTACAATTATGAGTAGAAAAGCTAATATTAGGTAGGAAGAATAAACGATTATTTACGGTGATAAATAACCGTTTATATTAGCAAGCGTAAAAGTTAACGATAAAAACGTAAACTATAAGTTATCAATTAACTTTTGTGCTTCGCTTTGTTGGTCTGCATCACCTTTTTTAATGATTTCACGTAATGTTGCTTCAGCATTATCGGTATCACCAATTTCTATATATACTTTTGCTAAGTCAAATTTAGCAAGCATAGTGCTTTGCTCGTCAACATCAACCGCTTGACCTGATTGACCAAACTCGGGAAATTCACCAAGCCCTACGTCAATATTGTCTTTATTGTACAACTCTTCTTCAACACCAGTTTCAGAGTTTTCTGATAATAAATCATCCACTGAAATAAAATCATCTTCATTAGATGTTGTGTTTTTATTAGATTCTTCTGCAAGTGGCTTTTCGATATTTTCTTCTAAAGCTTCGTCTATATGAATATCTAACTCATCAGATATTTCATCTGCTTGATCAGTCTCTTCTTCTATATTCGCTAACAGCTCATCAAAGTCAACATCATTGAGTTGTTCAATGTCATTAATTTCTTCAATTTCATTAAGCTCACTTGGTTCTGTAATATCGCTTGATTCTTCAGTAAGTAAATCAGATAGTACATTACTGTCGGTAAAATCAGGTGAAAGTTCGTTATTTTCAATTGCGTCTAAAACACTTGCTTCGTCAAATTCACCTGATAATAAACTGCTCATATCAAGATCATTATCTATTTGGTCTGTCGGTTCGTTATCTGAATCGTCTTGGGCACCTAACTCCTCAAGTAATGAATCAATATTAAGATCATCGGCTATTTCAGAATTATTTTCAGGTATCTCTTCGTTTGATTCATTAACGTTTAATTCATCATCATTTGAATCTATCGTATTTTCAAACGCTTTTTCTATATCTTGTTCAATTAAATCTTCTTGGTTTAATGGCACTTCATCAGGTATATCAAGGGTCTTATTTGAATCATTCTCATCAGCGGCTTCATCTGACTCAGCCAATTCACCCAATAATGAATCTATATTAATATCATCACTAATATTACTTTCATCACCTGTTACTTGTTCTGTATCATTTTCAAACGTTGGTGATGTTGATTCTTCGGTACTTTGGTCAACATCACCAGCTTCGTCGTTAAGGTTATTAAGTAATGAGTCAATATTAATATCTTCGCTAACGTTTTCATTTACGCTGTTCGATACACTGTCATCAATACTTGAGTTACTTTCCTCTGAATCAACTTCTTCAATTGAATTTTCATCAAAAATAATATCTTCGACTTCATTTTCGGGTTCTAGAGATGTCGCTTCTTCAGTATCATCTGCGGCAGTAACTGATTCGTTGTCATTAAGGT
>JALZUE010000167.1 GCA_023301705.1 Alteromonadaceae bacterium
TTCAATTTGTTATTATCACTTTATATACATAAAATAAAGCTAATACAAAACTCGCTCAGTCAAATTCATAAAGTACTTATATGTCAAATAACGAGAAAAATTTAGCTATAAAAAAACATGACAATAACGTTGAACGTACTAATGCAACGTCATCTAAACAGCAGTTAATTGGGCTTGCCAAAAATTACTCCCTAGAAGGTGCAATGTTGCCAGAAGATAAGCAACAGCCTATTATCGACAGAGCCCTAAAGCGTGAACGTATAGTATTACTGAAACAACAACAAAACTTAGAAGCAATTATTCTTAAAGCTATACCTCACTGTAATGATGAAAACGCTGTCAATAAAACAGATCAAGACTGGTTCAATCACTTTATCAAACTTGCTGAAAATATTAGCAACACAATCATGCAAGATTTATGGTCTAAAATACTCGCAACAGAAATCATTCAACCAGGTTCATTTTCACTCAAAACGCTCACCGAATTTAAGAAAATGAGTATGCATGATGCTAAATTATTAGGTAAGGCTTGCTCACTCGCATGTCACGATAGTAAGAATCAACATTACCGAATTATTACTGGCAGTGTTGAACAATCGAGTTTATTTAATATATTCTCTAAGAAAAAATTAACGTCAATTAACTTAAATAGCCTAGGCTTATCTTATGGAGATATTCTTTCTTTAGCTGAAAACCATTTAGTTTTTAGTCAAGAATCTGAAAGTCACTTATTGAAAAAAGGTGAGAGTATTGAATTGAATTTTAACGGAATAATGTTAACTATTCAGGCAAAAAAGAAAGCATGCGCTTTAACTTTTTATAAATTTACACCAATAGGTGTCGAACTTGCTAAGTTGATTAATGATGTACCTGAAATGGCATATTTACAACGTTTAAAAAACGATACAAATAGCCATTTCAGTATACAAACACAGCAATAATATTAGCTAAATACCATCGCCATCAGTATGTAAACCACACTCACGAGCCATGCCACCGAAACGTGTTTCTTCTTCGGTCATGCCAAGTGTTAAAGGTTTACTACTATGAGTGTCACCTACCGATACATAACCTTCTTCCCATAATGGGTGATAAGGTAAATTATGCTTAGTAAGATATTGATGTACATCACGGTTAGTCCAATTAATAATTGGATGAACCTTATAATTACCACGCAATGTAGAAATAACAGATAAACCTTCACGATGTTTAGACTGTTGACGACGAACACCTGAAAACCAAGTGTTTGCATCTAGGTCAGCTAAGCCTCGCTCTAGCGGTTCAACTTTATTAATACGGTTATATCGTTTCAACGCATCAACATCTTGATTCCACTGCTCACCATAACGCGCTAATTGCCATGCTGCACTTTCTTTTGCACTGTATACATGTAAATTAAGCTTCAAACGTTCAGTTAATTGATCAATAAACTTATACGTTTCAGGAAATAAATACCCTGTATCAGTTAATAGCACCGGAATATTTGCATCTACCTGTGTCAGTAAATGCAACATAACAGCAGACTGAATACCAAAACTTGACGATAACACAAAGTTACCCGGCAAGTTTTCCATTGCCCACTCAACACGCTGAACAGCAGAGAGCTTCTCTAACTGTTCATTATGTTCAGCAATAGATGCTTGTGACATAAGTGTTGAAACCTTATTGTCAATGGCAGTATTAAGCATGAAAGTCTCTTACACTAATAATCACTTCTTCAACTAAACCAACACGAATAGCAAAGTCACCAAAACGTTCATTTGCTTCACGCTCTGTTGACCAACGGCCAATTAAGCTGTCAAGCTCAGTTAATATTCCAGCTTCATCAATACCTTCATGATAAAGCTTAGGAATACGTGTACCGCATTCGTTACCACCTAAATACATGTTGTACTTACCTGGGCCTTTACCAACAAAACCAATTTCAGCAAGCATTGCACGGCCACAACCGTTAGGACAACCAGTTACACGTAAAATAATATGCTCTTGAGCAACATTATGCTTTTCTAACATAGCTTCAACATTAGTCACTAAACCTGGTAAATAGCGCTCAGCTTCAGCCATTGCTAATGGACAAGTAGGAAATGCCACACATGCCATAGAGTTTAAACGTTGGTTAGATACAGAAGCATCTTTTAAACCAAACTCAACAGCTAAGTTTTCAATGCGTTCTTTATCGGCTTCAGGCACACCAGCAACAATTAAATTTTGGTTAGCTGTCATGCGGAAATCACCTTTGTGAATTTTCGCAATTTCAGAAACACCTGTTTTTAAAGGCTTACCTGGGTAATCTAAAATACGGCCATTTTCAATGAATAACGTTAAGTGATGTTTACCATCAACGCCTTCAACCCAACCAAAACGATCACCACGTGTAGTGAATTCATAAGGGCGAGATTCTTCAAAAGTAATGCCTGCACGTTTTTCAACTTCTGCTCTAAACGTACCTGCACCTACACGATCAAGCGTATATTTAGTTTTAGCATTCTTACGGTTTACACGGTTACCCCAATCGCGTTGAGTAGTTACTACTGCGGCAGCAACATCTAACGTTTTATCTAATGGAATGTAACCAAAGTCATCAGCCTTACGAGGGTAAGTAGATTTATCACCATGAGTCATGGCTAAGCCACCACCCACTAATACGTTAAAACCAATTAATTTACCGTTTTCAGCAATAGCAACAAAGTTTAAATCGTTAGCGTGTAAATCAATGTCGTTATCTGGTGGAATGACAACCGTTGTTTTAAACTTACGAGGTAAGTAATTACTACCTAAAATAGGCTCTTCGGTTGTTTCAATTTTTTCTTCATCTAACCAAATTTCAGCATACGCGCGTGTTTGTGGTAATAAATGCTCAGAAAGTTTCGTTGCCCACTCATAAGCTTCTTGATGCAATTCTGACTCAATAGGATTAGACGTACATAAAACATTACGGTTTACATCACCAGCAGTTGCAATTGAATCAAGCCCAACACTGTTCAGTGTTTGATGCATTAATTTAATATTCGGCTTTAATACACCGTGAAACTGAAATGTTTGACGTGTAGTTAAACGGATAGAACCATATTCTGTTTTATCTTCTGCAAACTTATCAATTGCTAACCATTGATCAGGCTTAATAATACCGCCTGGCATACGCGCACGTAACATAACGTTATGCATAGGCTCTAATTTTTGCTTTTGACGTTCAGCACGAAAATCACGGTCATCTTGCTGATACATACCATGTGTACGAATTAGCTGATAGTTGTCTGGTGTAAAACCACCCGTCATACGATCAGCTAAATCTTCAACGATTGTTCCACGTAAAAAGTCACTTTCTGCTTTTAAACGTTCGTTATCAGCTTGTTTACCTTCTACGATAATTGGACCTTGTCCAACTAGTACTTCTTTATTAATAGCCATTAGTACACGTCTCTTTGGTAGCGTTTAGCACTTCTTAATGCTTTTAAATAGTCTTCAGCTTCTTCTGCAGATTTTCCTGCTTGTTCAGCAATTACTTCAATTAATGCGGTATGAACATCTTTTGCCATACGATTTGCGTCACCACAGATGTAAACATGTGCGCCACGCTCTAACCAAGCATAAACTTCAGCAGCATTTTCTTTAATGCGTTGTTGAACATATACTTTTTCAGCTTGATCACGTGAGAAAGCAACATCCATTTTAGTCAATAAGCCTGATTTTAAATAACCCTGCCACTCAACTTGATATAAGAAGTCTTGTGTAAATGTTTGATCACCAAAGAACATCCAGTTATCACCGCCAGCATCACGAGCTTCACGCTCTTGCATAAACGCACGGAACGGAGCGACACCTGTACCAGGGCCTACCATAATCACTGGTGTGTCGTCGTTTTCTGGTAAACGGAAGTTATTGTTGTGCTCAACAAATACTTTAACCGCACCGCCTTCTTCTAAACGTTGTGATAAGAAACCAGATGCACCGCCAAAACGTGTTGTTTCATTTTCATCGTAGCTAACCACACCAACAGTTAAGTGAACTTCTTCTTCAACTTCCGCTTGGCTTGAAGCAATTGAATATAAGCGAGGCGTAACTTTACGTAATGCAGCAACAAACGCTTGTGCTTCAACACTTGCTGGTGCTGATTTTACTACGTCAACAATTTGATGATTCGCTGAGTATTCACGAGCACTTGCTTTATCACTTGCAATTTCAACTAACTTTTCATCACCAGAAACACCTGCCCAAAACTCAATAAAGTTTGGTGCAGTTTGAGTTATTTCTAATTTTTCAACTAACGCTTGTTTTAAGCTTAAAGATTCACCTGCAACATCAACAGTTTCATCAGCACTTAATGAAAGTGCAGTAATTAGCTCATCGGCTAATTCAGCATCGTTTTCAAAGTAAACACCTAATGCATCACCTGTTTGGTACGTTAAGCCTGACTCACCTAAATCAATTTCAATGTGACGAACATCTTTAGCAGAGTCACGACCAGTAATTTTTTGATTCGTTGCTAACTCAGCTGTATAAGGATTTTCTTTAGAGTATTGGCTTTCAACTACCGCGCCAGCAGCTTGCGCAACCGGAGCTGCAACCGCAGAAGCTGTTAAGTCATCTTTTAATGATTCAACAATCTTTTTAACCCATGCACTAGCTTCATCATCGTAATCAACATCACAATCTACACGGTCAGCAACACGTTTTGCGCCTAACTCTGCTAAACGAGTATCAAAGTCTTTACCCGTTTGACAGAAAAATTCATAGCTACTATCACCCAGTGATAATACGCTGTAGTTTAAGTCAGCTAACTTAGGTGCTTTCTTTGAGAATAAGAATTCATGAAACTCAATTGCATCGTCAGGGGCTTCACCTTCACCATTCGTACTTGCTACGATTAATAAATGGGTTTCTGATTTTAATGACTTAGCTTTATAGTCAGCTACATTTTTAAAGTTAACATTAATGCCTGCTGCAGTTGCTGCATCAGCTAATTGCTTAGCAACACCTTTAGCGTTACCTGTTTGAGAGGCAAATAAGATTGTTAACGTTGCTGCAACGCTAGGAGCGGCAACCGCAGCTACTGCTGAAACTGGCCCTTCGCTTTTTGCCGCTAAATAACCACTAGCCCAAGCTAATTGTAGCGGAGAGAATGTACTAATTGTTTGCTGCAAAGATGTTAATTGATTGGTATCTAACATCGTTTGATTCGAACTTTGCTGCTCTGGCAACATAATGAATTCCACCTAATTTAATAATTGCCGCTAGGATACGCTGCTTTACACCAAATTAAAAAGATTAGAATGCAATTTTTTATTCCATAAACGTATATATAAATAAAAACGCACACTATGAATTTAAATCAATAAAAACAGAAACATAACAAAATAAAAACGATAATGATAATTACTTGCATTACAGGGTGTATTCATATAAATTTATTCTCGAATAAAAACCATATCTCTAAAAATATATTATTAAGGACAATGAATATGCGTATTATCACAGTATTATTTCTCTTATTTATTCACCAAACGTCGTTTGCAGATACATCAACATTAAAAAACAATACTCGCGAATCAAAATGTGATGAATGCTCTGAATCGAATTCAACGTCAAAGTATGCTAACTCATGGCATTTAATTACTTTAGACTCATCAGGAGGTTACCTTTCTCATATTATTGATGAAAAAACATATGACGTTATTACTTACGATTTTTCCAGTGTAGGAGATAATGAAATACCTCAAGATCTGTTACCTAACTTTATTCGTTCTACACCAATAGAAATAATTAATGTAGCTAATCAATTAAAAACTGAATTTACAGAAATAGAGAAAATATTAAAAAAAGAAGTGATACCTGAAAAAACGCTTAAAAGTGCATGGCGCCTTATGAATTGTGGTTTTTGTAAAGGTGATATTGAAAATTATATTAAACAAAAATCTTCTATAAAAAATTCTTTATTACACATAGAAAAAGCGATAAACGGTAATAACATAACCACGGCGCTATTGAGTAAAGAATATACAATGAACATAGAAACTGGTGGTAATGTTAAATTTCAATTATACACTATAAATTTCACCGATATTTCTATCAAGTATTTATCTGCTAATGACGAAAATGGTAATGAAATTCCTAAACATGATACAAGTTTAATAGGAAAAGAGATTAAAATAGGAAATAATATAAGTGCCGAGTTTATCAACTCAATCATTAATCAATTTAATTTATTCTATGAGCCTAAAAATGAATTTTCAGGAATAATAAAAGACAAGAGTTAATAGATAATATAGTGACCATTAAATATAAGTAATGGTCACTATTATTTTAAAAATGCACAACTGCACCTAAAAATACCCCTTCAAACTCTAAATCAGAGGTGAAATCGTCTAAGTCATCAAGCTCTAACCGCACAGAGCGGTAACCAAGGGTAATATCAACGTCAACAGCAATGTTATCTAACAACTCATAACCAATACCTATTTGCACATCATGCACGGTATTATCGTCAATGGCTAAAAAGTTACCATTAGCAAAAATATTAAAGCTTGTTGCTGGTAAACCAATTTCAGTTGCTAAATAAAGCATAGGAATAATGCCCGATACATTTAACTCACCTTCATCAGAGCCACTTGCTACCGCAATATCGGCATCAATATCACGTGCAGTTAAACCAAAATCAATACTAATTAAGTCATTATCAAATAACTCATAATACAATGTGTAGTCAGTATAGTTAGTATCAAACTCGGTTGTTGCTTCACCTGTAACGCCATCAAAGGCAATATCTAGTGTACCTTCACCTTCAGCGGTTAAATCTGTACGTGAAATTTTAATATTAGGAATAAAAGGCAATGGATGCTCTAACGCAGCGTAAAAGCTACCATTAGTTTCATCATCAAAACTAAACGAGTTTTGCTGACTACTTTCACCAAATGAACCACTCGTATTCGTTTGCCAAACACTACCACCAAGGTATACACCTAAAATAGTATCTGCATATACGGTTGTTGATAACATAGTAGCAACAGCTGCCGCTAATATTCTTTTTTTCATTTTTTATCCTTGGCTTAATAATTCATTTAAATCAATTAATGCGGCATTTGCTCTTGAAATATAGTTTGCCATCACTAATGAGTGATTAGCTAATACACCAAAACCATCACCATTTAGTATCATCGGGCTCCAAATGGCTTCTTGACTAGCCTCTAACTCGCGAATAATTTGTTGTACACTTACCGTGGCATTCTTATTTTTTAGTACGCCGTCAAAATCAATTTCAATAGCCTTTAAAAAATGTAATAACGCCCAACATGCACCGCGTGCTTCATATATTTCGTCGTCTATTTTCCACCAGCTTGTTCTAACTTGGCTATCACTATCAGCAATGGTTGATTGTTCAGCAACACTGTCACCTGCTAAATCAACATTAAGCTGCTCGCGGCCAACACTTGCACTTAAACGCTGAGAATAACTACCAAGTTTCTTTTGAGCTTCATTAACCCAATCTCTTAAATTGTCAGCTCTGGCATAAAACTGTGCATTTTGGCTACCTACCTCAGTTAACGCTTTACGGTAGGCATATAATTCAACAATCGCTTTTTTATATTCGCTTTCTGCACTAGGGAAAGCCCAACTACGATGATCTATATTAAATTGTGGTTGAGCTATTTTTAAATGAGCATTTTCAAGTGATTGTGATTGAGAACGACTAAACTCTTGACGCATCACTAATGCCATATCTCGTACCATTTCTAGTACACCAAATTCCCATGCAGGAATATTATCTAATAATGCCGACGGAGGTAACACATCATTAGCAAGGTAACCGCCTGGTTTATCAAGTAATTTTTCACTAACACGAATTAATGCAGTAGTTGTGCTATAGCCAACAACAGGTACTACACCGTCAGCTTGAGCATCTTGAGTTACTTCTTGCTTAACACTGAACGCATCAGGTTCAAAGCTCCAAAAAACACCGACAATGTATAATAAAAGAAAAAAAACAATAATCGATACACTAATCACTTTACTATTAATACGATGAAATGAAATATTCATGATTTGCCTTGTAAGATAAAAATTAATGAAATTCTGTTTTAATGCTTCGAACAGGTAATACTACCTCTTGAGTTTGTGCATTAAAAAACTGTAAATTTAAGTGAACACGTTCTTGCGCTTGTAAGCCTTTTTCTAAATCAAAAATCATAATGTGCATACCCGACGGTTCTAGCACTACTTTTTCATTAGCAGGAATAACCACCTGATCTAATTTACGCATTTGCATTATGTCATTATTAAAATCGTGATTATGCAGCTCAATGCGTTCACTAATATGACTTGTTACTCCTGTTAGTAACACATCTGTATCTGTCATATTTTTTAGTGTTAAATAAGCTGCACTAGTCGTTGTGCCTGGAATTGTTTCTCGAACATACCCTTGTTCAAAGACTATAGCATCAGTTATTGTAATATCATTAATCACTTCATTATGTTCGCTATAACAACCACTTATAAAACATAAAAAGGTGCTTACAAATATACTTATCAATAATTTCATCTAAATTACCTGATTAATATTACAATAAAGTGCAAAGCAATAACGCTGTATTAAATTAACGAATAATTACTCTGTTACTAATTCAAAAGCTGTTTTTAATAGATTACCACTGACATTATCACCACGCGAATTTTCACTTAAAAAACGTCTAAATTGTTTAGCGCCAGCTAAGCCATTACATAAACCAAGCATATGACGGGCAACATGCCAAACCCTACCGCCGTTAGCAATGTACTCATCACAGTAATCAGACATAATATCAATAATATCAGAACGCGTTAAAATTTCCCGTTCATCGCCCCATATTTTTTGATCTGCTTGCGTTAACATATACGGATTTTGATAAATTTCTCGACCCATCATTACGCCATCAAGTGTAGTTAAGTGTTCATTAACTTGGCTATAGCTAGTAATGCCACCATTAATACTAATCACTTTATCAGAAAAGTCTTGTTTAATTTGATGTACACGCGCGTAATCTAGTGGCGGAACTTCTCGGTTCTGTTTAGGGCTTAAACCTGAAAGCCATGCTTTACGTGCATGAATAATAAAATGTTCACAACCGGCGCTTGCTACTGTGTTGACAAAATCATGCAAAAATTCATAACTGTCTTGATCGTCAATACCGATGCGTGATTTTACTGTAATAGGAATATTAACCGCATTTTGCATAGTGCTCACACACTCAGCAACCAATGCTGGTTCTGCCATTAAACAAGCGCCAAAACGACCGTTTTGTACACGGTCAGACGGGCACCCCACATTTAAATTGATTTCGTCGTAACCTAACTGTTCTGCACGTATAGCGCACTCGGTTAAAGCTTTTACATCGCTACCGCCTAACTGAAGAACAACTGGGTGCTCTTCATCATTGAAACCAAGGTAATCACCTTTACCAAATAAAATAGCACCTGTTGTTACCATTTCAGTGTATAAAACAGTACGTTTAGACATTACACGATAAAAATAACGACAATGACGATCAGTCCAGTC
>JALZUE010000168.1 GCA_023301705.1 Alteromonadaceae bacterium
ATACCAATATTTCTGTACTTAGCTAAATCTGCCATTACGTTACTCTATTAAAAAGTGAATTGTTGAAATTTTGCGCGCGAGTATACCAGATCTTCAAAGGAACTAACAAATAAACAAGCATGAATTATTGGATTTATTTTGGCTGATAAAGTGATTTATATAATCAAACCTTTATTTATATGGGGTACAGAGGTTTTTTAGGATTTATTTAAAAATAAGTAATTTTCGATACAAGAGACATAAAACAATCGAAATTAAATAAAGACATAATGAAATTAATATGTCTTTATTTTAAATATATAATGAAAAACCGTAGTTATTCTTTTATTTGATTAACAAAACTATTCGATTGTTCAATAGCAAAATTCATATCTTTAATTAAACGTTCTACATCACGTTTAATTGTTGAATATTCTCCTTGCAATGCACCAATCGCTTTAGCATTTAAATTATGTTTTAAAAATAAGACATTATCTTGTAGTGCGGATAACACTGGGGCCATTCTACTTTCTGCGGTATACATTGTTTTTAATAGTTTTTGATAGTTACGTTCAGTCGTGCGAAGTTGGCTTTGGCTTTGTGATTTTAAACTGGCACTACTATATAGGTCTATTTCACTTTGCCATTCTTCAAATAATGCTTCAGCAACACTTTCTATTGCGTTAATTTTTTCTGATACATCGTTTGCAGCTGAAAGGCTATCATCATAATGACTTTGACTTAAATCATATTGTGCTGCTAAATCACCACCATCGAAGTTGATTAAAGTTGAGAGCTGAGTTAATGCATCTTTGAATTCTTCTTGTACTTCTTGTTGAGAAGCGCTTGCAGACTCAACACGATCAACTAAAATATCACGTTTGTGAATACCGACTTTATCTAACGCTGCATAATAGGTTGTTTCACAACCCGATAAAACAGTAGTACTTGTAAAAGCAATGAAGAGCGCTATTAATAATTTATTCATGGTTAGTTTCCTTGGTATCTGGCGGCATTGATAATTGACCATATATAAACAATAGGTACTAAAATAAAACCTATGGCGATATAAATGGTTAGATACGCGATGACAGAAGCAATAAAAAAGGTGAGGGCGGCTAGTATTCTTCCTTGTACAAGTTGACCTAACCCTGGAATAAAAATATTACAAATAGCAGCAAGTACATTGCCGCCTGATCCTTGTGTTGACATAACAACCCTTATATAAATTTAGTATCAAAAGCTCATCATTTAAACAGCTATTATATAGTAGCAAAAGAATACTTTAAATAAACTGGTAATAATATATGAAGAATAGATGCAAAAAATGAGAAAACAGCGAGTGTTGGTGAGTAGATAAAACCTCAAGAAATAGAGAAAAATGTAGTGCGTGCTTACTGATAAAGTGATGGGTTCAAATATATAGAGTAGCGAATAAAAAGATATTTGCAGTTTTTTTATTCATCTGTATAATATGCCTCCACATAAGTTTAGACTTATGTGGAAAAGTAGGTTAAATAAGTAATAACTTATTTAAGAGATATATCTCACTACTTCATACAGCAACTCCGATTTGGAGTTGAATGTTATTAGCGATACTCCCCCCTTCAACACAACGAAGGCGATGGGCAGTATTTTGTTCGTTCTTTAAATATTGGGGATTTGATTCCATGTCAAATCAAAGAATTCGCATTCGTTTGAAAGCGTTCGATCATCGTTTGATTGATCAATCTACAGCAGAAATCGTTGACACAGCAAAACGCACTGGCGCACAGGTTCGTGGTCCTATTCCACTTCCTACACGCAAAGAACGTTTTACTATCTTGATTTCTCCACACGTTAACAAAGATGCACGTGACCAGTACGAAATTCGTACACACAAGCGTTTAATTGATATTGTTGAACCAACTGAAAAGACTGTTGACGCATTAATGCGTTTAGACTTAGCAGCTGGTGTTGACGTTCAAATTAGCTTGGGTTAATAGGGGATTTTAACATGACTATAGGTCTAGTTGGACGTAAAATTGGTATGACACGTGTCTTCACTGAAGATGGCGTATCTACTCCTGTTACAGTTCTAGAAGTTGAAGCGAACCGAGTTGCTCAGGTTAAAACTGTTGACAATGATGGTTATTCAGCGCTTCAAGTTACCACTGGTAGCAAGAAAGCAAATCGTGTTAACAAACCAACAGCTGGCCATTTCGCTAAAGCTGGTATCGAAGCAGGCCGTGGCTTGTGGGAATTCCGCTTAGGTGAAGGCGAAGGTGAAGGTTTAGAAACTGGCAGTGAAATCACTGTTGAAGTTTTCAACGACACAAAATTAGTAGATGTAACCGGTACATCGAAAGGTAAAGGTTTCCAAGGTGGTATTAAGCGTTGGAATTTCACAATGCAACATGCTACGCATGGTGTATCTTTATCACATCGTTCGAACGGTTCAATCGGTCAGTGTCAAACACCAGGCCGTGTTTTCAAAGGCAAAAAGATGTCTGGTCACATGGGTGCTGCGAAAGTTACTACGCAAAACCTTGAATTGGTTCGTGTTGATTCTGAACGTAACTTGCTCCTTATTAAAGGTGCGGTTCCGGGTGCAATCAACGGCAACGTAATCATCAAACCAGCTGTTAAAGCCTAACGCCCAGGAGATTTGTGATGGAATTAGCATTAAAAGACGCTTCAGGCGCTCTTGAAGTTTCAGAAGCAACTTTTGGACGTGAGTTCAATGAAGCTTTAGTACACCAAGTAGTAGTTGCATACGCAGCTGGTGCTCGTCAAGGTACTCGTGCTCAGAAAACTCGTTCAGAAGTTAGCGGCGGTGGTAAAAAGCCATGGCGTCAAAAAGGTACTGGCCGTGCTCGTGCTGGTACTACTCGTGGTCCAATCTGGCGTTCTGGTGGCGTAACATTCGCTGCTAAACCTCAAGATCACAGCCAAAAAGTTAACCGTAAAATGTACCGTGGTGCTTTAGCTAGCATCTTATCTGAATTAGTTCGTCAAGAACGTTTAGTAGTGGTAAACGATTTTGCAGTTGAAACACCTAAGACTAAGGAATTAGTTGCTAAACTTAAAGGTATGGAGCTTAAAGACGTATTAATCGTTACTCCAGAAGTTGACGAGAATTTATTCTTATCTGCTCGTAACCTTTACAAAGTTGACGTACGTGATGTACAAGCACTTGATCCTGTTAGCTTAGTTGGTTTTGAAAAAGTACTAATCACTGCAGCAGCAGTGAAGCAAATTGAGGAGATGTTAGCATGATAAGCGAAGAACGTTTGTTAAAAGTGCTTTTAGCACCGAACATTTCTGAAAAAGCAACAATGGCTGCTGAAGCTAATAATACTGTTGTTTTTAAAGTTGCTACTACAGCTACTAAAGCTGAAATTAAAGCTGCTGTTGAAAAGTTATTTGAAGTAACTGTTGAAGGTGTTCGCACCTTGAATGTTAAGGGTAAAACAAAACGTACAGGTGCTCGTTTTGGTCGTCGTAGCGACTGGAAAAAAGCGTACGTTACTCTTGCTGAAGGCAGTGACATCGAATTTGCTGGCGCAGAGTAAATTAGGAGAGTTATAAAATGGCTATTGTAAAATGTAAACCAACTTCTCCGGGTCGTCGCCACGTTGTTAAAGTGGTTAACTCTGAGTTACACAAAGGTAAGCCTCACGCACCATTACTTGATACTTTATCAAAGTCTGGTGGTCGTAATAATAACGGTCGTATTACTGTTCGTCACATTGGTGGCGGTCATAAGCAACATTACCGTATTGTTGACTTTAAGCGTAATAAAGATGGTATACCAGCAAAAGTAGAGCGTTTGGAATATGATCCAAACCGTAGTGCTAACATTGCTTTAGTATTATACGCAGATGGCGAACGTCGTTACATATTAGCACCTAAAGGTGTTAGTGCTGGCGATACTATCCAATCTGGTGTTGATGCGCCAATTAAAGCAGGTAACACTTTACCTTTACGTAATACTCCATTAGGTAGCGTGATTCACGCAATCGAATTGAAACCAGGCAAAGGTGCTCAAATTGCACGTGCAGCTGGTACTTACGCACAATTAGTTGCTAAAGATGGTGCTTATGTAACATTACGTTTACGCTCAGGCGAAATGCGTAAAGTTGAAGCAGATTGTCGTGCAACTTTAGGTGAAATTGGTAACGCTGAACACATGCTTCGTTCACTAGGTAAAGCTGGTGCAACTCGCTGGCGTGGTGTTCGTCCAACTGTTCGTGGTGTTGCTATGAACCCAGTTGATCACCCACACGGTGGTGGTGAAGGTAAAACATCTGGTGGTCGTCACCCTGTTTCACCTTGGGGCGTACCTACTAAAGGTTACAAAACACGTAAGAACAAGCGTACTGATAAATTTATCGTACGTCGTCGTACTAAATAGTACTAGTTAATTAAAGAGGAAATACCATGCCACGTTCTCTCAAGAAAGGTCCTTTTATCGACCTGCACTTGTTGACGAAGGTAGAGAAAGCTCTGGAAAGCGGGAATAAAAAACCAATTAAAACTTGGTCTCGTCGTTCAATGATCATACCTAATATGATCGGATTGACCATTGCTGTCCATAATGGCCGTCAACACGTACCTGTATTTGTAACTGATGAAATGATCGGTCACAAGTTAGGTGAATTTGCACCAACTCGTACTTATCGCGGCCATGTCGCAGATAAGAAAGCGAAGAGATAGGGGAAATTAAATGGAAGCTATTGCTAAACATAAATTTGCCCGTGGTTCTGCTCAAAAAGCACGTTTAGTTGTGGATCAAATCCGCGGCCAAAACGTTGAGAAAGCACTAGAAATATTAACTTACAGCAATAAATCTGCTGCAGAGTTAGTAAAGAAAGTTCTTAACTCAGCGATTGCGAATGCAGAACACAACGAAGGTGCAGACATTGATGAATTGTTCGTTAAAACTATTATGGTTGACGACGGTCCTACAATGAAACGTATTAAGCCACGTGCTAAAGGGCGCGCGGATCGTATCATCAAACGCACAAGCCACATTACTGTGATTGTTGCTGATAGCTAGGAGATATTAGTATGGGTCAAAAAGTACATCCTACCGGTATTCGCTTAGGTATCACGAAACCTTTCGCGTCTACATGGTTTGCAAGCACTAAAGATTTTGCTAACAATATTCACGGTGACCATTTGGTTCGTGCATACTTGTCTGAGCAATTGAAGCGTGCTTCATTATCAAAAATCGTAATTGAGCGTCCAGCTAAATCTATTCGCGTAACAATTCACACGGCTCGTCCGGGTGTTGTTATCGGTAAGAAAGGCGAAGACGTAGAAAAATTACGTTTAAAAGTATCTAAAATTGCTGGCGTACCTGCGCAAATTAACATTGCTGAAGTACGTAAGCCTGAAATGGATGCTCAATTAGTTGCTGATAGCATTGGTAGCCAATTAGAACGTCGTGTAATGTTCCGTCGTGCTATGAAGCGTGCTGTACAAAACGCTATGCGTTTAGGTGCTAAAGGTATTAAAGTTGAAGTTAGCGGTCGTTTAGGCGGTGCAGATATTGCTCGTTCTGAATGGTACCGTGAAGGTCGTGTACCACTTCACACTTTACGTGCTGACATCGACTACGCAACTGCGCGTGGTGAAACAACGTACGGTACTATCGGTATTAAAGTTTGGATCTTTAAAGGTGAAGTGATTGGTAACATGCCTCTACAGGCAGAAGTACCTGCACCTAAGCCAAAAAGAAAGAACAACCGTAAGGCTAAGTAGGGGACTAAGTAATGTTACAACCAAAACGTACTAAATTCCGTAAGCAATTTAAATTGCGTAACCGCGGTCTTTCACAAACTGGTAGCTCTGTTAGCTTCGGTACTTTCGGCTTAAAATCTGTTGAACGTGGTCGTATGACTGCTCGTCAGATTGAAGCGGCTCGTCGAGCAATGACTCGTCACGTTAAGCGTCAAGGTAAAATCTGGATACGTGTATTCCCTGATAAGCCAATTACTAAAAAACCTCTTGAGGTTCGTATGGGTAAAGGTAAAGGTTCAGTAGAATATTGGGTATGTCAAATTCTTCCTGGTCGTGTTCTTTATGAAATGGAAGGTGTTCCTGAGTCAATCGCTCGCGAAGCGTTTGAATTAGCAGCAGCTAAACTTCCTTTCAAAACAACTTTCGTAACTCGGACGGTGATGTAATGAAAGCTAGCGAACTTAAAGAAAAAAGCATTGAAGAGTTAAATGCAGAATTACTTGGTTTACTTCGTGAGCAGTTTAACTACCGCATGCAAGCAAGCACAGGTCAATTAGCACAAACTCATCTGTTAAGAACAGTACGTCGCAATATTGCACGTGTTAAGACTATCATAACTGAAAAGGCAGGTAAGTAATGAGCGAAGCAAAAATTCGTACACTACAAGGTCGCGTTATCAGTGATAAAATGGAAAAGTCTATCACTGTATTAATTGAACGACGTGTTAAGCACCCAATGTATGGTAAGTACATGATTCGCTCAACTAAGTTGAAAGCGCATGATGAGACTAACCAATGTACAGCTGGTGACTTAGTGTCAATTCGTGAATGTGCTCCTATTTCTAAGAGTAAATCTTGGACATTAGTAGATATTATCGAAAAAGCATAATTTAGCTTTTTTTATATACATTCCAAAAACCCCATACATAGTAATATGTATGGGGTTTTTTATTTTCTGAGAGTTTACTCAGGTGATTTGATTTTAAATATAGGTTAGTTACTAAAAGTAATATACATAAGTGATTAAAATATAAACATAAGATGTGGTTAATTTTTAGCTAAATAGACTATCTCTTTACTAATAGTGGTGTTATAATCTCGCGCCCAACTAATGACAGTTGGGGTTTAAAGGCAGTGACGGGTCGAATTTTTGGCCTTGAATTTTATCTTTTTATGTAAAGAAGAAAGAGCGGAGCACAAAAAATGATCCAAATGCAATCACAGCTAGATGTTGCTGATAATAGCGGCGCTAAGCGTGTACAGTGTATAAAGGTCCTTGGTGGCTCGCACCGTCGCTACGCACGCATAGGTGACATCATCAAAGTTGCAGTGAAGGAAGCAATTCCTCGCGGTAAAGTAAAAAAAGGTGATGTTCTTAATGCGGTAGTGGTGCGCACTAAGAAGGGCGTACGTCGTTCAGATGGTTCTGCCATCCGTTTTGACGTTAACTCGGCAGTAATGTTAAATGCTAACTTACAGCCAATTGGTACTCGTATTTTCGGACCAGTGACACGTGAATTAAGAACTGAAAAGTTCATGAAGATCGTTTCATTAGCGCCTGAAGTACTATAAGGAGTCACGATAATGGCATCTAAGATTCGTCGTGATGATGAAGTAATCGTACTTGCTGGTAAAGACAAGGGTAAAACGGGTAAAGTAACTCGTGTACTTGTTGAAAAAAGCAAAGTATTTGTAGAAGGTGTAAACCTTGTGAAGAAACACCAAAAGCCTGTACCTCAGTTACAGCAACCTGGTGGAATCGTAGATCAAGAAGCACCAATCCACGTTTCTAACGTGGCGGTCGTAAACCCTGCTACTGGCAAGGCTGATCGTATAGGTTTTAGAGTTGAAGACGGCAAAAAAGTACGTTTTTTCAAGTCTAATAACGAATTAGTTTAATATTGGAGTAAACGATGGCGAAACTGCATGAGTTTTACAAAGATACCGTTGTAAGCGATCTTAAAACAAAGTTCGACTACAAAAGTGTCATGCAAGTCCCTCGGATTGAAAAGATCACCCTTAACATGGGTGTTGGTGAAGCTATTACTGATAAAAAAGTATTAGATCACGCCACAAATGATCTTACTGCAATCTCAGGTCAAAAGCCTATGGTGACTAAAGCCCGCAAATCTGTTGCTGGTTTTAAAATCCGTGAAGGCTATCCTATAGGCGCAAAAGTAACTTTACGCGGCGAACGTATGTGGGAATTTTTAGAGCGTTTAATCTCTATTTCTGTTCCTCGTATTCGCGATTTCCGTGGTCTTAATCCTAAATCATTCGATGGTCGTGGTAACTATAGTATGGGCGTACGTGAGCAAATCATATTCCCAGAAATTGAATACGACAAAATCGATAAGATTCGTGGTCTTGATATCACAATTACCACCACAGCTAAATCGGATGAAGAAGGGCGTGCTTTATTAACTGCCTTCAACTTCCCATTTAAGAAATAAGGTGTAAAGTTATGGCTAAATCATCTATGAAGGCACGTGAAGTAAAACGTGCAAAGCTTGTTGCTCAATACGCTGAAAAGCGCGAAGCATTAAAAGCAATCATCTCTGGCGTTGATTCTTCTGAAGAAGAACGTTGGGATGCAGTAATTAAATTACAATCTTTACCACGTGACTCTAGTTCAGCACGTCAACGTAATCGTTGTAATATTACTGGTCGTCCACATGGTTACTTACGTAAGTTCGGCTTAAGCCGTATTAAGTTACGTGAAGCAACTATGCGTGGTGAAATTCCTGGTCTTAAGAAAGCTAGTTGGTAATTAAGGGAGAATGCAATTATGATGACTGATCCTATCGCGGACATGTTTACACGCATCCGCAACGGTCAATCTGCAACTAAAACTGCAGTAACAATGCCTTCTTCTAAGCTTAAAGTAGCTATTGCTAACTTACTTAAAGAAGAAGGTTATATTTCGGAATTTTCAGTTTCAACAGATGCTAAACCGCAATTAAATGTTGAATTGAAATATCACGAAGGAAAAGAAGTTATAGAAACAATCAAACGTGTTTCACGTCCAGGTTTACGTGTATACAAAGGGGCTAGCGATATCCCTCAAGTATTAGCGGGCATGGGTGTTGCAATTGTTTCTACATCAAAAGGTTTAATGTCTGACCGCGCAGCTCGCAAAGCTGGTTTAGGTGGTGAGATCCTTGGTTTCGTAGCGTAAGGAGTAAGAATATGTCTCGTGTTGCAAAAGCACCTGTCACTGTTCCTGCTGGCGTTACTGTTACGTTATCAGGTCAAGACATCAAAGTTAAAGGTCCAATGGGCGAACTTTCACGTACTATCCATAGTTTAGTTAGCGTTTCTGAAGAAGCTAACGTGTTAACTACTGGCGTAGCTACAGAAAGCAAAGAAGCTTGGACTCAAGCCGGTACTACACGTGCTTTAATCAATAATATGGTTGAAGGTGTAAGTAAAGGTTATGTAAAAACATTAGTTTTAAACGGTGTTGGTTACCGTGCTAAAGCTGCAGGTAAGAACTTAAACTTATCTTTAGGCTTTTCACATCCGGTTGACCACACAATTCCTGAAGGAATTACTGTTGAAACTCCGAGCCAAACTGAAGTCATACTGAAAGGTGCTGACAAGCAGTTGGTAGGTCAAGTAGCAGCTAACATTCGTGCATACCGTAAGCCAGAGCCTTATAAAGGTAAAGGTATTCGTTATTCTGATGAGAATGTTCGCCGTAAAGAAGCTAAAAAGAAGTAGGGTAATACGATGGATAAGAAAACATCTCGTTTACGCCGTGCAAAGCGTGCACGTGCTAAAATCAGCGAGCTGGGTGCGAATCGTTTAGTCGTTCACCGTACTCCTCGCCATATTTACGCGCAATTGATCGCACCAACTGGTTCTGAAGTAATCGCAGCAGCGTCTACTTTAGATAAAGAAGTTAGTGCTCAGTTAGAAAAAACCGGTAACATTGCTGCAGCTGAAGCTGTAGGAAAAGCAATCGCAGAAAGAGCAAAAGCAAAAGGCGTTGAGTCAGTTGCATTTGACAGAAGTGGTTTCCGTTATCATGGACGCGTTAAAGCGTTAGCAGATGCAGCTCGTGAAGCTGGTCTTCAGTTCTAGGAGTTGATCATGGCTAATGAAAATACACAACAAAGTGATTTGGCTGAAAAACTAGTAGCCGTTAACCGCGTTTCAAAAGTGGTTAAAGGTGGACGTATATTCAGTTTCACTGCACTAACAGTAGTTGGTGATGGTAACGGTCGTGTTGGTTTTGGTTACGGTAAGGCACGTGAAGTTCCTGCTGCAATTCAAAAAGCAATGGAAAAAGCGCGTCGTAATTTAGTAACTATTGACTTGAAGGGTACTACTCTTCAACATCCTATTAAGGGTCGTCATTCAGGTTCTAAAGTTTACATGCAACCTGCTTCTGAAGGTACTGGTATTATTGCCGGTGGTGCTATGCGTGCCGTACTTGAAGTTGCTGGCGTTCAGAACGTATTGTCTAAGGCATACGGTTCTACTAACCCAATTAACGTAGTTCGTGCTACTGTTTCTGCTTTAGCGAATATGAATTCGCCTGAAGCTGTTGCAGCTAAGCGTGGCAAAAGCGTTTCAGATATCTTGGGGTAATTGAGCATGGCTAAAACAGTAAGAGTTACACAAACTAAGAGTTCTATTGGTCGTTTACCGAAACATAGAGCTACTATTAAAGGCTTGGGTTTACGTCGTATTCGTCATACAGTTGAGTTAGAAGATACTCCATCTGTACGTGGTATGATTAACTCAGTTTCTTATATGGTTAAGGTGGAGGACTAATTATGCATTTAAATACTTTATCTCCTGCACCAGGATCGAGAAAAGACAAAAAACGCTGTGGTCGTGGTATCGGTTCTGGTATCGGCAAAACAGGTGGTCGTGGTCACAAAGGTCAGAAGTCTCGTTCTGGCGGTAGTGTACGTCCTGGTTTTGAAGGTGGTCAAATGCCTTTAAAACAACGTTTACCTAAATTTGGTTTTACATCACGTAAATCTTTAGTTCGCGCTGAAGTTCGTTTACATGAGTTAGAACTAGTTGAAGGTGGTGTTGTTGATATCCACACGCTTAAAAATGCAAACCTTATTACACGTAACGTTATATCTGCAAAGATTATGTTATCTGGTGAAATTACAAAACCAGTAACTGTTCGTGGCATAAGTGTTACTAAAGGCGCTCGTGCAGCTATTGAAGCTGCCGGTGGTAAAATCGAGGAATAATACAGATTATGGCTAAACCAGGTACGGATAAAAAAGCTCAAGGCGGTTTGTCAGAGCTTAAGCAAAGATTGTTATTTGTTTTCGGGGCACTTATTGTGTTTCGTTTAGGATCATTTGTGCCAATCCCTGGTATTGACGCCGCTGTATTAGCTCAGTTCTTTGAACAACAAAAGGGCACCATTGTAGAGATGTTTAACATGTTCTCTGGTGGTGCACTTGAGCGAGCCTCAGTATTGGCACTTGGTATTATGCCGTACATCACAGCTTCGATTATTATGCAGTTATTGACGGTAATGCATCCGTCAATGGCTGAACTTAAGAAAGAAGGTGAAGCTGGACGTCGTAAAATTAGTCAATACACACGCTACGGCACACTGTTATTAGCAACAGTGCAATCGATTGCGGTTGCAAAGAGTTTACCTACAATGGCTCCAGGACTTGTAATTAATGCAGGTTTTGGTTTCTATTTTGCAGCAGTTGTGAGTTTGGTTACTGGTACTATGTTTTTAATGTGGTTAGGTGAGCAAATTACAGAACGCGGTATAGGTAATGGTATCTCTATCCTGATTTTTGCAGGTATAGTTGCTGGTATGCCATCAGCTGTGGGTCAAACCGCAGAAATGGCGCGTCAAGGTGAATTGCACTTATTAGTATTATTGTTGATTTTAGTTATTGTATTTGCGGTAACATTTTTCGTTGTTTTTGTTGAACGTGGTCAACGACGTATTGTTGTTAACTATGCTAAACGCCAACAAGGTCGTAAAGTGTTTGCAGCACAAAGCACACATTTACCACTTAAAGTGAATATGGCAGGTGTAATTCCAGCAATATTTGCTTCAAGTATTATTCTATTTCCAGGTACATTAGCTAGCTGGTTTGGACAAGGTGAAGGTGTTGTTGCTGACGTTCTACAAGATATCTCTATTCAGATATCTCCAGGACAGCCGTTATATATGATGCTTTTAGCTGCAGCGATTATTTTCTTCTGTTTCTTTTACACGGCATTGATTTTCAATCCGCGTGAAACAGCAGATAATTTGAAGAAGTCAGGTGCGTTTATTCCGGGTATACGTCCGGGTGAACAGACTTCTCGTTACATTGATAAAGTTATGACACGTTTAACCTTAGCGGGTGCGTTGTATATTACCTTTATCTGTTTAGTACCTGAGTTTATGACAGCAGCCTGGGATGTTCAGTTCTATTTCGGTGGAACATCATTATTGATCATCGTAGTTGTTATTATGGACTTTATGGAACAAGTACAAACGCATTTGATGTCTCATCAATATGACAGTGTGCTTAAGAAAGCTAGTCTTAAAGGTTCAACCCTTTAGGCTTAACGGAGTATAAAATGAAAGTTCGTGCATCCGTAAAAAAGATTTGCCGTAGCTGTAAAGTTGTTAAACGTGCTGGTGTTGTTCGTGTTATATGCACAAACGACCCTAAGCATAAACAACGTCAAGGTTAATTATTAACCTTACGTGCAAGATCTTTAGAAGTGGTATTATGTAGATTATTCTGTATAATGCCGCTTCGCATTTGCAAAAAAATGGGCAGGTTGAGTATCCTAACGGGCTTTTCAACCTGTATTTGTTAAATAGTATTAAAGGAGATGTGATTAGTGGCCCGTATCGCTGGCATTAACATCCCTGATCGTAAGCATGCAGTAATCGCCCTTACTGCGATTTACGGTATTGGAGCTACACGTGCGAAAGCAATTTGTGTAGCAACTAATATCGCTGAATCAACTAAGATCAGTGAATTAGACGAAGCTCAAATAGATTTGCTTCGTTCTGAAGTAGGTAAATACACCGTTGAAGGTGATTTACGTCGTGAAGTTTCAATGAACATCAAGCGTCTTATGGACCTTGGTTGTTACCGTGGTTTGCGTCATCGTCGCAGTCTACCTCTACGTGGTCAACGCACTAAGACTAATGCGCGCACACGTAAAGGGCCTCGTAAGCCCATCAAGAAGTAGGAGATTAGACAATGGCAAAAACTCCAGTTCGTACGCGTAAACGCGTAAAAAAACAAGTTGTCGATGGTATGGCTCATATCCATGCTTCTTTTAACAACACAATTGTCACCCTAACAGACCGTCAAGGTAATGCATTATCTTGGGCAACAGCTGGTGGTTCAGGTTTCCGTGGTTCACGTAAATCTACACCTTTCGCTGCTCAGGTAGCTGCTGACCGTGCAGGTAAAGTTGCACAAGAATTCGGTTTGAAGAATATTGAAGTATTCGTTAAAGGTCCAGGTCCAGGTCGTGAATCTGCAATCCGTGCCTTAAATGCTGCTGGTTTTAAAATCACCAACATTACTGACGTTACTCCTATTCCTCATAATGGTTGTCGTCCTCCTAAGAAACGTCGCGTTTAATAGGATAGTTGGAGAAAGAACATGGCTAGATATTTAGGTCCTAAGTTAAAGCTTAGCCGCCGCGAAGGAACAGATTTATTCCTTAAAAGTGGTGTTAGAGCAATTGACACTAAATGTAAAATCGAAACTATTCCAGGTCAGCATGGCGCCCGTCGTGGTCGTTTATCTGATTATGGTGTACAGCTTCGTGAAAAACAAAAAGTTCGTCGTATATATGGCGTATTAGAGAAGCAATTCCGTAATTATTACAAGCAAGCTGCGCGTATTAAAGGTAATACAGGTGAAAACTTGTTACAACTTTTAGAACAACGTTTAGATAACGTTGTATACCGTATGGGTTTTGCAAGTACTCGTGCTGAAGCACGTCAACTTGTAAGCCATAAAGCGATTGTAGTGAATGGAAAAGTAGTAAACATTCCATCTTTCACTGTTAAAGCTGAAGATGTGGTTTCTATTCGTGAAAAGTCTAAAACTCAAGCGCGTATTATCGCTGCTTTAGAATTAGCTGAGCAACGTGAGAAGCCAGTCTGGGTTGAAGTAGATAGTAAGAAACTAGAAGGTGTATTTAAACGTCTTCCAGATCGTTCTGACTTATCTGCGGAAATTAATGAACAGTTGATTGTCGAACTTTACTCTAAGTAAAGTTTAAACATTAAGAGAGGACAAACATGCAGGGTTCTGTAACTGAATTCTTAAGACCACGCCTAGTAGATGTTGAAACGTTAAGTTCAACGCGTGCTAAGGTAACATTGGAACCGTTGGAACGTGGTTTTGGTCACACTTTAGGTAATGCGTTACGTCGTATTCTTTTATCTTCAATGCCAGGTTGTGCTGTAACTGAAGTTGAGATTGACGGTGTATTACATGAGTACAGCAGTAAAGAAGGTGTGCAAGAAGACATCATCGAAATATTGTTGAACCTGAAAGGACTAGCAGTAAGGTTAGAAGGCAAAAATGAAGCCACTTTAACTTTAACTAAGTCTGGTGAAGGCCCTGTTACGGCAGCTGATATTCAACATGATGGTGATGTAGAAATAGCAAACCCAGAACATGTAATCTGTCACCTAACAGGTGACGGGTCTATCAGTATGCGAATCAAGATAGAATTAGGTCGTGGTTATGTACCTGCTTCTATTCGTCGAAATGCCGAGGAAGAAGATCGTGCAATTGGACGTTTACTTGTAGACGCGTCGTTTAGTCCTGTTGCAAGAATTGCATATGATGTCGACTCTGCACGTGTTGAACAACGTACAGATTTAGACAAGCTAGTTATCGACATGGAAACTAACGGTACGTTAGATCCAGAAGAAGCTATTCGTCGTGCTTCAACAATTTTAGCTGAACAGCTAGATGCATTTGTTGAATTGCGTGACATTAGCGTGGTAGAAGAGAAAGAGGAAAAACCACAGTTTGATCCGATTTTACTTCGCCCAGTTGATGATTTAGAACTTACTGTTCGTTCAGCTAACTGTTTAAAAGCAGAAGCAATTCAATATATTGGTGACTTAGTACAAAGAGCTGAAGTTGAGCTTCTTAAAACACCTAATTTAGGTAAGAAGTCTTTAACTGAAATCAAAGACGTATTAGCGTCTCGTGGGTTATCTTTAGGTATACGCTTAGAGAATTGGCCACCAGAAAGTATCGCTGATAAAGACTAAGTCAGCATTGTTTTAAATCGTTTATAGAGAAGGATTAACTTATGCGTCATCGTAAGAGCGGTCGCCAGTTAAACCGTAATAGCAGTCATCGTCAAGCGATGTTCCGCAATATGGCAAGTTCATTAGTAAAGCACGGTGTTATTAAAACTACTGTAGCTAAAGCTAAAGAACTACGTCGCGTGGTTGAGCCATTAATTACATTGGCTAAAACAGACAGTGTTGCTAACCGTCGTTTAGCATTTGCTCGCACACGTGATAAAGAAGTTGTTGGTATTTTATTTAATGAACTTGGTGCTCGTTACCAAGAACGTCCAGGTGGATACACTCGCATTTTAAAATGTGGTTTCCGTACTGGTGATAAAGCGCCTATGGCTTATGTAGAATTAGTAGACCGTCCAGCAGTTGAAGAAGCTGTTGAAACAGTTGAAGAAGTAGATGCTGAAGCGTAAACCTTCACATTTATGATTAAAAAACGGAGCCATTGGCTCCGTTTTTTGTTTGTAGTAATATATTTAGTATAAATTATTTTAGTTTTAAGTTGATAGAGGTTTTATGAATAAGTTTTACCCTGTTTTAATCAGTTTCTTATTAATTAGTGGTTGTTCATCAATAGAAAAAGATTGTGAAGAATTCACTGTTTCCAAAAAAGAAGTGAAAGCCTGCTTTGATTTACAAAAAAAAATAGCAGCAATAACACAAAATACTGAAGAACGTACTACACTTGAGGCTAAGTTTAAAAACCAATGTGTATTAGAAAGTACTGTAAAAGCGAAAGCAAAAGTTTGTGATATAGCTAGAGAAAATTAATACCCATCTATTATTTAAACGTTTAATAAGGCTATTCATCAAATACTCTATTTATAGTTAACGTTGAACAAGGGTTGCTTACTTCATGAAATTAAGTCATTCGCGCCATTACCCTAGTGAATATAATGTATTAGCAGAGCGCTATGAAGCTTTATCTTCACTCAATAAATTACTTCATGAATCGAATGATATTAATAGTTTTTACAGGGCTGTTCATCAAGTCATAATTTCTTTAATGACTGCTAATAACTTTACTGTCGCGTTATGTGACCGTACTTTTAATACCATAGAGTATGTATACCAAGTAAATGAACGTTATTGTTTGAATATGACTCGACTAACCATTGATGATATTACTGGTACATTAGATGGTTATTTAATAGAGCAAGGTAAGGCGTTAGCACTAACTTCCGAAGATATTAAACGTTTATATCAAACAAAGCAGATTACTTATCATGAAAAAGAATTAGTTGACTGGTTAGGAGTACCATTTCTAGAGCAAGGTGTTGTTGTTGGTATGGTATGCTTACAAAATTACCATGACGAAAATAAGAATATTGAACAAGATCTTGAGTTACTGCACTTAATAACACAACAAATCAACCTTGCAATCACCCGTTTTCATGATCAGGAACAACTAAAAAAGGCTGTTGACGCGCGTACGAATGAGTTAATGGAACACTTACGTAAACGCGAACGTGCAAACCTTTTACAAGAGTCCTTATTTAAAATTTCAGAACTATCTAATCAATCTAGTATTGCTATTGAAGTATTTTATTCAGAAATACATAAAACAATTGCACATTTAGTGAGTGCGAGTAACTTTTATATTGCTAA
>JALZUE010000169.1 GCA_023301705.1 Alteromonadaceae bacterium
ACGAAAATGCCGGCGTTCCAGTAGCAGTTACCTTGGGCTATCAGCTCTTCGGCCTTGGCTTTGTTGGGTTTTTCGAGGAACTGTTGAACTGCCTGTGCGCCGTGACTAACACTAGCCGGTTTGGCTGTTATGTAGCCATATCCAGTCTCAGGACGAGTAGGGCTGATACCTAAGGTAACCAGATGACCCTCGTTAGCGAGCGCCGTTGCTTGTTCGACAACGGATTGAAAATGCTGATAGTCCGCAATTTTATGGTCAGCCGGCATGATTACCATAACGGCGTCCGGGTTTTGCTGCATCGTGTGCCACGCCGCTAGCGCTATGGCAGGTGCGGTATTTCTTGAAGCGGGTTCCAGAATTATGGTGGCGTTGGAGAGGCCAACGGCCGATAGCTGTTCTGCGGCGAGGAAACGGTGGTTACCTGAGCAAACTACAACAGCTGGTGCTGCGGATGCACCGGAGAAACGAAGCAGTGTTTCTTGTAGCAAAGAGTGCTGTGCACCAATGCTGAGAAACTGTTTTGGGAATTCTGCTCTGGACAAAGGCCAGAGACGGGTGCCCATGCCGCCAGCTAAAATGACCGGGGTGAACGTGTTGCTATGTATATTCATTATTGTTGACATTCTAGCGGAGCTGGGCGCTTGCGACAAAAAATTGAACAAACACGCCATTGGTGTTAATTAAATGACGAAATCGTATCAAAACCACCCCAAATCAGCGATATGGAGAAGTTAAGGCGGGAATCAGAACCAGACTAACTGTTGTTGTGAATTGAGGCGCAAAGCGGCTCTGTTTGTGTGTAGTAGAATGTCCAGAACAGTGCTCTAGGGCTAGGCTAGTAATAATGCTAGTACGTCCACTTAGCACCTTTGTACTCCAGTTCACATGTGAAACACACGGAAAAGTGACCGAGAAATTTATGAGTAAGCAGAAGGGCCCAGAGCAAGCCAATTTTTCAGCTTCTTTAGAAGTGCTGTTGAAAAACTTGTCAGAAACCGGACGTGGGTCGAAGCAGCTGATGGCTGTTGCTGCGGATTCGGGCCTTGCTGCGGTTTGTTTATGGGCAGCCTATTCATTGCGGCATGGACAGCTGTTCAGTGATTTTAAAACGACTTGGCATTTCTTCATTTTGCTTCCTGCCATCACTGTTTTTATTTTTGCGGGCTTAGGCGTGTATCGCTGGGTTATCCGAACAGCAAATCAGCGGTTGTTTCGCCAGTTGTTTAAAGGGAGTTGTTTGTCTGCCATTGCGTTGCTGGTGTTGTTCTTTCTTTTGCCAGCAGAACGGCCTAACCCTCGGTCGCTGTTTGTGATCTACGGGTTGCTGGCTTTCTTTTCTACTAGTGGGATAAGACTGCTTTGGAAGACGATTCTTGATTCAGAGAATAAGGGCGAACTGCTTGCCATTTATGGAGCAGGAGCGGGAGGCCAACAATTGGTGAATCTACTGGGTTCCAACGACAAATTCTGCCCTGCACTTTTTATTGATGATGACAGCTCTCTTACAGGTAAGACCTTATCTGGTTTGCCCATCTTGGATGGTAATAGTGATCAACTGTCGGTGCAATTGAAGCGATACGAAGTCAGTAAAGTTGTCTTGGCCATGCCAGCAATTTCCAATGCGGCTTATCACAAAAAAATCCGACAGTTGGAAAAGCTTGATCTTCCTACGCTAACCATGCCCAGTATTGAAGAGTTGATTACTGGCGCCGCGAAGGTGGATGAGATTCGTGATGTGTCTGTGAATGATATTTTGGGCCGTAAAGAAGTGGTGCCAAACGTGGAGCTTATGGGCAGGCGTGTGACTGGCAAAGTGGTTCTGGTTACGGGCGGGGGTGGTTCAATTGGCTCTGAAATTTGCAGACAGGTGATGCGGTTGAAGCCTGCACGCCTCATTATCGTAGATAACAGCGAGGCTAATCTCTATCACATCACTGAAGAACTCAACGGACTATCGAGCCCTTCAGTGGATGAAGCTTTTGTCAATTTTTTGCCTCTACTGGGTTCAGTGACCAACCGAGAGTGCATGGAAAAATGGATGGCAGAGTTCAGAGTAAACACTGTATTCCACGCAGCTGCTTACAAGCATGTTCCCATTGTTGAGGCGCAGCCTGACCAGGGAGTGGATGTTAATATTTTTGGCACGCTAAAGGTACTCGAGAGCGCGATTCAACAGGGTGTATCTGATTTTGTCTTAATCTCTACAGATAAGGCGGTGAGACCCACGAATTCTATGGGTGCGACCAAACGCGTCGCGGAGCTTGTGTTGCAGGCTAAGTCGGCTCTGGGTGGCGATACCAGAATCTCGATGGTGCGTTTTGGTAACGTACTGGGATCTTCTGGCTCGGTTGTACCAAAATTCAAGCGTCAGATTTTAGAGAACGGGCCTATAACGCTAACGCATACCGATGTAACCCGGTATTTCATGACAATTCCCGAAGCTGCTCAGTTGGTACTTCAGGCAAGTGCAATTGCAAAGGGTGGGGATGTGTTTGTTTTGGACATGGGTGAGCCTGTGAAAATCTCAGACCTTGCTAGAACAATGGTTCACTTGTACGGCAAAAAATTGCAAGAGGATACGGGCAACGATAGTGATATTGAGATTCAGGTGCAGGGGCTGCGACCTGGTGAGAAACTTTATGAGGAGTTGTTTATTTCTAAGGGTAGTGAGCCAACAGAGGTGGGTAAAATTTCCACGTCACGTGAGGTGTGGCTTGATTGGGAAGAGCTTTCAGTTACCTTGGACATCCTGCAAAATAACAGTGATTATGTGGCTATCCGTGAGCAGCTGATGCAGCTTGCGTTTTTAGGAGAATCGGACAGTGATATTGAAATGCCCGTGACGCTGGGAAATGTCACTTCAGTGGCATAGTGTCATTGAGCTTAATTACACAGACGGGTGGTGTTTGATTGTTTGTTTGACCTGAAAGTATAGACGCCGCTCACTATCAACAGTATTTGTTCTTAAAGTTGACGTGTGCTTCGGCAGAGTCCACATCGAATACGGTACGCAAGCAGTGCGAGGTGTCGATGGCTAATATCTGTGGAAAACTACCGATACTCACAGATATGAAGTCAATCAGATAAAAAGAGAATGTGACGAAGAACCGTTCTATTTGGCGAAGGCTCAACAGTCGTCTACTAGCACAACGTAACGAGCTGTAGTGAAACTAGACGTTGATGCCCTAGCGGGCTGGGCATCAACGCCACCATCATTCGCTGACTGTTACTCCTTATGTTTTTCTTGCCACACACGAATGTAATCTATATCCAGTTTCGCTGGAAAATCCGATAGGTCATTCACTGGGGAATCATAAGGGTCGCTCGGATGTACGAAGAAGTTACCACCGACCGCTAGATTCGCAATCACGTACATGTTCTGGTAAGGAACTGGGCCTGCATTGGACGTTTCGTAGGTGTGCACGATCTCACGATCGATATACCAGTCGATTCTTCCGGGGCGCCAGCGCACACCATACCGATGAAAATCCGCTTGGTAGCCATTGATAGGATCAAGGTGTCGAGACTCTCCGTCTGACGGGTTCAGGCCACCGTTATTCGTGTAGAAGTTATGTGAGATACGGTCAGGAACACCGCCTCTGGCTTCTATGATGTCTATCTCTGGTTGTTCTCCTACGTAGTAGCCGTTGAGTAACCAGAAAGCAGGCCATAAGCCGCTGCCATTTGGCAGGCGCATTCTTGCCTCAGCGTAGCCATAGGAAAATTTAAAAGCGTCGTAGGAGGTGATGATGCCAGATGTGAAACTGAGATCTTCGGGAGCGTATCCTGGATTTCGGGCAAACGATCTGAAGTCTCTCCAGATAGGGTGATCAATGCCTGGCAGCGACTCGGGTATGGAAACACTGTTTTGGGCATTTTTTTCTCGTGCGGTTATCGACAGCATACCGTTATCGATAACGAATGGAGTATTGGCGCTGGTTGTGCGGTCAGTATCAGATCCTAGGGCATCTACATAGTACTGTTCTTCACGATTGATGGTGAGGTATGGTCCCCAGAGTAGATGTGTATTCCATTTGTCGGGATCTAAGGTTGAGCCATTGAATTCATCGCGGAATTGCAATGTATAGTCCTCACTCAAATTAAGAACAGGATCGAGCTTGCGTTCATAGGCGCGAATGTAGTCTATTTCAAATGTAGCTGGAAATTGTGTGGTCGCGTCTGGTTCACCAGGCCAGTTGCCTCCAACTGCCAAATTGGCTAGGAGGTACATGGCTTGGTTGGCGATAACGTATTCGCTATCAGTTACACGGTTAGTTTCTATGCCATCGACATACCAAATTATTTCCTTGGGGCTCCATGCCATACCGAAGGTGTGAAAATCTTCAGTCCAATCGTCTGCTTTCACCTGCAAGGATGGGGTAGAGATTTTTCTCCAGTCGTCTTCAATATCGAAATAGTGGTAGGTGTTGTACAAAGTTTCTACATCATGACCCAGAAATTCCATAACATCAATTTCTGGTACGTCTTCTACGTAATGAGTGTTGAGTAACCAAAAAGCTGGCCACAAGCCTTGGCCCGCTGGTACCTTTGCACGTGTTTCAACATAACCATGCGTCATTTTGAACGAATCGTAGGAGGTGATAATACCTGATAGGTATTTCACATTCTCTGGTTGATAACCAGGAAACGAATTGCCATGTTCGTCTGTGTACGGACCGTTATATCTATATTCAGAATAGTCGTTAGGTTCCCAAATTGGGTTTTTTGAACCATCGGAGGAAAAGAAATCAGGGCGTGGTGGGACTGGCAGTGAGTCTGAAACGGCGGTGGCTGTGATTTTTAGGGTGGAGCCTGTTAATTTGAAGGGGGAGTGGCTTTCGGCTGAATGCATGCCTAAAGTGTCAACGTAGAGTTGTTCTTCGTTGTTGATGGGGAAATAAGGACCCCAGAGAAGACTCGTGTCCCATTTTGTGTCGTCTAGCTGTGCTCCGTTAAAATTGTCTTCGAAAACAAGGGAATAGTTCTCCAATGGAAACGATGTTTCCGGTTCCGGATCTGTACTAAGTAATAGGCCGGTGATTCCCCACTGCCATCCCGGAACACGCTGGAGAAATTTGAGCGTATTTTCTCCATCCATTTGCACATTTGCTGGTATAGATAGGGTGGACGGACCTGAAGAGCCGTCGGGAGTTACAGAAAGGAATGCAACTGAGGTTCCATTGACCTGAACATCAATTTCTGTTGCATTGTCTATGTCGAAGCCGTCTAAGGACAGTGATAAGAGTTGAGATTGCCCGATGAAGGTAAATTCAGCGAATTCTCTATTTGTGTCAACTCCTTCAAATCGATAGCCAAAACGTTGCGATTCAATATTATCAACTTGTAGCTCTGGTATGACATCTGAATTGTCGTCAGGCACAGAAGGATTTTCATCAGCTGCTAGCAATAGGTTGGTAATTCCCCATCTCCACCCAGGCACACGTTGAACGAATTCGAGTGTGTTCTCCCCATCTATTTGCGCGTTAGCTGGTATGGAGATGGAAGATGGCCCTGAGGCGTTGTCAGGAGTTACAGAGAGGTGATCAATAGAGGTCCCGTTTACCCTCACATCAATTTCCGTTCCGTTGTCTATATCGTAACCGTCCAACGATAGAGACAGGTTCTGCGTTTGCCCAAGAAAGGTAAATGCGGCGAACTCCCTGTTGTCGTTAACTCCGTTGAACCGGTATCCAAAGGATTGCGACTCAATACTGTTCACCAGCAAATATGGTAAAGCGTTTGAACCACCGTCTGGTGTCGTAGAATTTCCATCAGCCTTGAGTAGTAAGTTGGTAACTCCCCAACGCCACCCCGGTACGCGTTGAACGAATTCGAGCGTGTTTTCCCCGCTTACCTGAGCATTTACTGGGATCGATATAGTTGATGGACCTGACGAATTGTTTGGAGTTACAGAGAGATAATTGATGGAGGCCCCATTAACCTGAACTTCGATCTCTGTTCCATTATCTATGTCATATCCGTCCACAGCAAGTGAGAGGCTTTGCGATTGTCCGGAAAAAGTGAACGAAGCGGATTCTCTGTTATCGTCGACATTGTTGAATCGGAATCCATAGGACTCGGAATCGGCGACATCGAGCTCTAGTGATGATGAGAAACAAGTAGCCGAGAAGGCGGTCAGCAAAATTGCGCCAAGAATTCGGGATGGCTCCTTTCTTTCCTTCATGTTTTTGGGTTTCTGTTAAGTTGAGCTTTCGGCACGAAGCAGGGGCCTGTAGCGGTTTACGGTTCGAATCTCGGAGCTATATAATAACAAATACCACGCCATCCCCGTTACGTGCAATATTCGTCCGTTTTGTTTTCGCGACATCGGATTCGGAACGAGTCACCCCCAACGATAGACTGCTCTTGGATCGGCCCAGTCTTGGCACACCTGCGGAATTGATTCTCCCAGCAACGAACCTGCAGCGTCAATAATTTGTCGGGATCGATCGACAATTTGCCTATCTTGAAACTGACAGTTCTCTGTTTCTTGGTCTGACCATTGGCTCATAGCAAGGTAAACCTGCAGGCAACAACAGAGTTGCCCCTACCTAGGGTTTCAGCTATTCGAAAAAAACATGGATAGTAACTGTCGGCGCTGCTCAACAGTTGTCGCCAACGGATATCTCTCAAACAGCGCCTGCAGAAAGGCGCGTGGTTCAAGGCCACAAGCTTTGTGAGCTTTCGGCGTCAACGCGCAAACTTTTCGATTATTGGTCTATCAGCGATTCTTACTTGCCCACCGGATAATTCCATGGCATCCATTTTTCAGGC